>JAEWFU010000022.1 GCA_023388675.1 Pseudomonadota bacterium
TGCGGGGGCTTGCGGTTCCGGAAATGATCACGCGCAGCGCCTATGGCGCGGTCAACGGGTCGCTTGTTGCGCCCCTGAACCTGATGCAGGCGTTCGCGCCGCTGGGTGCCGCGCTGATCTGGCAGGCGAGTGGAGGCTACGGCGCCGTGCTGGCAGCCGTGTTCGTCGGCTCGCTGACGCTGTGCGCCGGATTCTGGTTCGCGGCATGGCAATCGCGCAAGGCGGGGCCGAACTGACACAAGGTGTCGATGGATATGGGAGAAGGTGGAGGTTTCTGTTGCCAGGTACCTCCGAACCCCGCCTGAAGGTGCTAACCCACAGGGCTTAATTCGAGACTATCGCGCCGCATTAAGCAGCGAGACGTGCCTCAGCATAGTTGTCGTTGGCAACTATAAGATTAGCCCGATAACGGTGGTACAATGCCGGGAAAAAGTCCGATCTTTACGCCCTCGTCGATCCTGTTTCGCCCCCATCAGCAGCCGCAGCGCGAAGCTGCGGTTCCTGGTGGAGGCGCCGGGTACCGCCCCCGGGTCCGAATGGTTTATTTCATCGGCCGTTTATTTCCATAGTCAGGCAAGCTGACACGCCGAATATAGGAAGATGCGCCGGGAAAGGGAAGGGGCGTTCGAGTGCCGGCGGCGCCTCCGGCTCCCCGCCGGGCCGCTTTCCACAGGGCCGGTCGAAGGGCGTCCCGATGGCAACGAATATGATGCCTGCCGGCCACCTCTCGGCTATGATCGCGCGACCTTTCGAATCGGCGGCGACAATCCCATGCGGCAATATCTGGATCTCCTCGAACATGTGCTGGAAAACGGCGTGGACCGCGGCGACCGCACCGGGACAGGCACGCGTGGCGTCTTCGGCTGGCAGATGCGTTTCGATCTCGCCGAGGGGTTTCCAGTTCTCACCACCAAGAAGCTGCACCTGAAATCGATCATCCATGAATTGCTGTGGTTCCTTGCCGGCGACACCAACGTCAAATATCTCAACGACAACGGCGTCACGATCTGGGACGAGTGGGCCGACGGGAACGGCGATCTCGGCCCGGTCTACGGCTCGCAGTGGCGATCATGGCCGACGCCCGACGGCGGCTCTATCGACCAGATCGCCAATGTCGTCAGGGAGATACGGGAAAATCCCAATTCGCGCCGGCTGATCGTGTCGGCGTGGAACCCGGCCGAGGTGGACGTCATGGCGCTGCCGCCGTGCCACTGCCTGTTCCAGTTCCATGTCGCGAACGGCCGGCTCTCCTGCCAGCTCTACCAGCGCTCGGCCGACATCTTCCTCGGCGTGCCGTTCAACATCGCCTCCTACGCGCTGCTGACGATGATGGTCGCGCAGGTGACAGGGCTGAAACCCGGCCATTTCGTGCACACGCTGGGTGACGCGCATCTTTATTCCAACCATTTCGACCAGGCGCGCGAGCAGTTGACGCGCGAGCCGAAGCCGCTGCCGAAGATGTGGATGAACCCGGACGTCACCGATCTCTTTGCTTTCCGCTTCGAGGATTTCCGGCTGGAAGGGTATGTCGCCGATCCCACGATCCGCGCGCCCATCGCGGTGTGAGTACAGCCGGGGGTTGAAGCCGGCGCGTTTCTCGCCGACAGTCGCCGCGGCTGCGGGCGTGGGCCCGGAGCAGGCGTGAGAACATCCTCGACCGGGGTGGAGATATTGGGATGAAGAGACTTCTGGTGGCATTGTCGCTGATCGCCGCGACGCCCGCCTTCGCCAACGACACGATGGCCGAACTGAAGACGGGCGGGCTCGTCTTCGTCCGCTCCGACGTGGTGACGATGGAGAAGGAAGACCTCTTCATCTCGCTCGACGAGGTGAGGGTGGCCTACCGCTTCCGCAACACCTCGGATGAAGATGTCGAGGCGGTGGTCGCCTTCCCGATGCCGGACATCGAGGCCGATCCATACGGAAACGTGGCGGTGCCGAATACCAACAGCGACAATTTCCTCGGCTTCACGGTCGAAATGGACGGGCAGGCGATCACGCCCGAACTGGAGCAGAAGGCATTTGCCGCCGAGCTGGACGTGACTGAGGCCTTGATGACGGCCGGCCTGTCCCTCAATCCGTTCGCGGACGGCCTGGATGAGGCCATCGAGGCGCTGCCCGCAGAAACCAAGGCCGACTGGGTGGCGCGCGGCATGCTCTATCAGGAGAGCTATGACGACGGTTCGGGCTGGCGGGAGAGCCATTCTCCGATGTGGCGGCTGAAATCGACCTATTGGTGGCGCGCGACCTTTCCTGCAGATCGTCCGGTCGAGGTCGTCCACCGCTATCAGCCCAGCCTCGGCGGCACGGTCGCGGTGAGCTTTCTGCAGGACGGCGAGCCGCAGGAGCCGATCTTCGGCCAGTACCAGCAGAAATACTGCATGGACGACAGTTTCCTCAACGCCGTTCGCCGCCACGCGAAGGACGCAGGCGACGGCACGCCGCCTTTCTACGAGACCTGGATTTCCTACGTGCTGACCACCGGCGCCAACTGGTCAGGCGCGATCCAGGAGTTCAAGCTGACGGTCGACAAGGGCGCACCCGAAAACCTGATCTCGTTTTGCGGCAGCGGCGTGCGCAAGGTCGGCCCCACTACCTTTGAGATGACCGCGACGGACTTCTTCCCCGAGCGGGACATCGACATCCTGATCCTGAATCGCACGGACGGCCGATGACCATCAAAGTAACGCTCGTCGTTGCGATCGCCGAAAATGGCGTCATAGGACGGGACGGTGACCTTCCCTGGCGGCTGTCCACCGATATGAAGCGGTTCAAGGCCACGACCATGGGCAAGCCGGTGGTGATGGGACGCAAGACGTGGGAGAGCTTTCCGAAGCGGCCGCTGCCGGGAAGGCACAACATCGTGATCACGCGTGATCGCGCGTATGAAGCCGAAGGGGCGGACGTCGCTTCTTCGCTCGACGAGGCTCTGCAAAAGGCACATGCTGGCGGTGCCGCCGAGGTTGCGGTGATCGGGGGTGGGCAAATCTACGAGCAGGCTCTTTCGCAGGCCGACAGGCTCGATGTGACCCATGTGCTCGCAGCGGTCGATGGCGATACGCGCTTTCCATCGATTGCCCCCGAAATATGGTATGTTGTCTCGGAGGAAACCTACCCGGCTGGCGAGAAGGATAGCCACGCGACGCGGCATGTGATCTATGAGCGCCGGCAGGGCTCGCGGTCGTAGCGGCGCGGCGATCTGCCGCGAAAGTTCCTAACCGGCACGCATTGCGTTGAAAGCGAGCGATTGCGTGCCTATAACCCGATAACGGCAACAGGTGGCGGGAGTTCCGTCGCAGACAGATTTGTCTAGACAAGAGGAAATATATGCCCTGGAGTAATCAGAGTGGCGGCGGCGGTCCCTGGGGCGGCGGCGGTAATGGCGGCGGCGGCGGCCCCTGGGGGCAAGGTCCGCGTGGACCCAGCGGACCGGGCAACAATCCTCCGGATCTGGAAGACATCATACGTCGCGGACAGGACCGTTTGAAGCAGGCGCTGCCGGGCGGTGGTCAGGCGAGCCCCGCGATGTTCATCCTGATTGCGGTGGCGCTTGCCGCGCTGTGGCTTTTCCAGGCCATCTATACCGTCCAGCCGGACGAGCTTGCCGTCGAACTTCGTTTCGGCAAGCCCAAGGATGAAGTCTCCGAGCCCGGACTGCATTTTCATTGGTGGCCGGTCGAAACGGTCGAAATCGCCAATGTTGCCGAAAAGCTCATCAATGTGGGTGAGGCGCGCAGCGGGACGTCGACGGGCCTGATGTTGTCGGGCGACCAGAACATCGTCGATGTGAAATTCTCCGTTGCCTACCAGATTGCCGATCCGGCTGCCTATCTATTCAACGTTTCCGATCCCGATGCGACGATGCGGCAGGTTGCGGAGAGCGCCATGCGCGAGGTGGTCGGACGCCGACCCGCGCAGGACATCTTCCGCGACGACCGCCAGGGCATCGCAGAGGCCGTGCGCGAGATCATCCAGGAGACGATCGAGAGCTACGGATCGGGTCTCGCCATCACCGCGATCTCGATCGAGGATGCGGCACCGCCGCGCGAGGTGGCCGATGCGTTCGAGGAGGTGCAGCGCGCCGAGCAGGACGAAGACCGCTTCGTCGAGGAATCCAACCAGTATTCGAACCAGCAGTTGGGTCAGGCGCGAGGCGAGGCCGCGGCCATCCGCGAAGAGGCTGCCGCTTACAAGAACCGCGTCGTTCAGGAGGCGGACGGTGAGGCCCAGCGCTTCATTTCGGTCTATGAGGAATATGCCAAGGCGCCCGATGTGACCCGCAAGCGCCTCTTTCTGGAAACTATGGAAAACGTGCTGAAGAGCTCGAACAAGGTGATCGTGGAACAAGGTAACGGCCAGGGTGTCATTCCTTACCTGCCACTGCCTGAGCTGCGCGCGGCGCAGCCGGCCGGACAGGGAGGAAACAACTGATGGCAAATCGTCTTCCCTTTATTGTGATTGCCGTCGCGGTCATTCTTTTCCTCGCCTGGTCGTCGATCTTCGTGGTCAACGAGCGCCAGCAGGCAATCGTGCTGCGCTTCGGTGAGATCGTCGACGTCAAGTCGGAGCCGGGCATCTACTTCAAGGCACCGTTCGCCTTCATGGAGGCCGACAACGTTCAACTCATCGAAGATCGTGTGCTGCGCTTCGACCTGGACGACATCCGCGTGCAGGTTTCCGGTGGCCGCTTCTACGAGGTGGACGCATTCATCGCCTACCGCATCAGCGATCCGCGGCGGTTCCGTCTGGCGGTCTCGGGCAGTGTGCCGCTGGCCGAGCAGCGCCTGCGCACGCGTCTTGATGCGGCATTGCGTCGTGTCTACGGTCTGCGCGGTTTCGAGGCGGCGCTTTCCGAGGAACGTACATCCATGATGCGCGAGGTGCGCGACCAGCTTCGTCCCGATGCCACGTCGCTCGGGCTGGAGATCGTCGATGTCCGTATCCGCCGTACCGATCTGACGGCAGAAGTCTCGCAGCAGACATACGAGCGTATGCGTGCCGAGCGTCTGGCCGAAGCCGAACGCCTGCGTGCCCGCGGCCGCGAGGCGGCGCAGCGGATCCGCGCGAGGGCGGATCGCGAAGTGGTCGAGATCACCGCGGAAGCGCGCCGTGAATCCGAAATCCTTCGCGGTGAGGGCGAGGCCGAGCGTAACGCCATCTTCGCCGATGCGTTCGCGCGGGATGCCGACTTCTTCGAGTTCTATCGCTCGATGGCCGCCTACGCTTCGGCTCTCCAGGGTTCGGGCACGACGATGCTGCTTTCGCCCGACTCGGAGTTCTTCCGCTTCTTCGGCAGCGCCGAGGGCCGTCAGCCGTCGGAGCAGGCTCCGTCCGCACCGGCGTCCGGCAACGGAGTGACCACCGGCGCAACGGACTAGCCGGTGAGCGATCTGATCGTCGCGCTGGGGCTCGTCCTCGTTATCGAGGGCGTGCTCTATGGCGGCCTGCCGCAGCTTGCAAAGCGGCTGGCCGCCGAAGTGCTTACAATGCCCGAGCAGGCGCTGCGCGTCGGGGGGCTTGCTGCCGTCGCCGTCGGTGTTCTCATTGTCTGGTTCGTACGCGGCTGACGCGGGGTACGGGCTTGTGTGTGCCGACACGGCGCGTCACAATGGATTTACCGTTTTGATCGGCATCGGTCGCAAACGCGCCTCATTGTTGGCGACCATGCGTCCGCAGAAGCGCCGCACATCCTGATACCCGGAGACTTCCCGCATGGTTTCGACGACCTTCACGTCCGCAACACGCAAGGCGCTGATAGGTGCCGCGGCCGGCGCCATCGGCGTTGCCAGTGTCTGGACGATGCCGCCCGCCGCACACGCCCAGGCGCAGCCGCCGGTGGCGCACGGCCCGGCTTCGGTTGCCGACCTTGCCGAAGGGCTGCTCGATGCGGTGGTGAACGTCTCCACCTCGCAGAATGTCGGGGGGCGCGGCGGCCAGCGTAGCGTGCCACCTCCGGGCCTGCCGGAAGGCTCACCCTTTCAGGAATTCTTCGACGAGTTCTTCAACGAGCGCGAGGGAGACGAAGCCCCCGGCGGCAGGCGTGTCCAGTCGCTCGGTTCCGGCTTCGTGATCGACGCCGAGGAGGGCGTCATCGTCACCAACAACCATGTGATTGCGGATGCCGACGAGATCGAGGTCAACTTCGCCGACGGCGGCAAGCTGAAGGCGGAGCTGGTCGGCACCGACCCCAAGACCGATCTGGCCGTGCTCAAGGTCGATCCGTCGCTGCGCGAGCTGACTGCGGTGGAATTCGGCGATTCGACCGCGATCCGCATCGGCGACTGGGTGATGGCCATCGGCAACCCGTTCGGCCTGGGCGGCTCGGTGTCCATCGGCATCGTGTCGGCGCGCGGGCGCGACATCAATTCCGGCCCCTATGACGATTTCATCCAGACCGACGCGGCCATCAACCGCGGCAATTCCGGCGGGCCGCTGTTCGACATGAACGGCAAGGTCATCGGCATCAATACGGCCATCATCTCGCCTTCGGGCGGGTCCATCGGCATCGGCTTCTCGATACCATCACAGCTTGCCACCAACGTGATCGCGCAGCTTCGCGAGTTCGGCGAGACGCGGCGCGGTTGGCTGGGCGTGCGCATCCAGCCTGTCACCGACGATATCGCCGAAAGCCTCGGCATGGACAGCGCGCGCGGTGCGCTGGTCGCCGGTGTGATCAAGGGCGGTCCGGTAGACGACGGTTCGATCCAGCCGGGCGATGTCATCATCCGGTTCGACGGCAAGGATGTTCGCAACGTGCGCGACCTGCCGCGTGTGGTGGCTGAAAGCCCCGTCGGCAAGGAGGTCGAGGTCGTCGTCGTCCGCAAGGGCGAGGAGCAGACAGTCCCTGTGACCCTCGGGCGCCTGGAAGACGGCGAACGGATGACGGAGGACGGCTCGACGGAGCCGACGGAGGAGGAAGAGGCTCCGGTTGCCGCGGCCAGCGTGCTCGGCATGACCGTGGCCGAGCTCGATGACGAGGTGCGCGCCACTTACGAGATTTCGGAAGACGTCAACGGCGTGGTCGTGACCGAGGTGCAGGAAGGGTCCTACGCGCAGGAAAAGGGCGTGATGCCGGGCGACGTGATCACCGAGATCGCGCAGGAGTCGGTGTCGACGCCGAAAGACCTGATGGACCGCGTCGACGCACTCAAGGATCAGGGCCGGCGCAACGCCCTGCTGATGATTGCTTCGAAGAACGGCGAACTGCGCTTCGTCACCGTTCGCATGGATTGAGGGAAGGGGAGCTTTCCCCTTCCTCAGGCCGCCAGCAATTGCTTGCGATCGACGCGCTCCTGCTGCGGCGAGCGGGCGTAGAGTTCACGGTAGCACTTGGAGAAGTGCGAGGCGGAGACAAAGCCGCACGCCACGGCCACTTCGACGACAGGCAGCGAGGACTGGATGAGCAGGTGGCGCGCACGGTCCAGCCTGATCTCCAGATAGTAGCGGGCTGGCGAGCGCCCCATCTCCTGCCGGAACAGGCGCTCGATCTGGCGCCGCGACAGGCCGACATGATCGGCAATCTCGATCAGCGACAGCGGTTCGGCAAGGTTCGCCTCCATCAGTTCGATGATGGTCAGTACCTTGGAGTTCTGCACGCCGAGGCGCGCGCGCAGCGGCAGGCGCTGGCGGTCGGTGGGGCTGCGGACGCGGTCGGTCAGCACCTGTTCGCACACGCGGTTGACGAGGTTATCGTCGAAGTCGTCCCCGATCAGCTTCAGCATCATGTCGAGCGCAGCGGTGCCGCCGGCGCAGGTGTAGATGTTGGAATCGACCTCGAACAGATCGGCATAGACGTTGGCCTTGGGAAATGCCTCGGTGAAGCCCGGCAAGTTCTCCCAATGGATCGCGCAACGCTTGTTGGACAGGAGCCCCGCCTGCGCGAGCACATGCGCGCCGGTGCACAGCCCGCCGATGGCGACGCCGCGGTTATATTCCTCGCGCAGCCAGGCAAAAACGCTCTTCTGGTGGTACTTCTCCACGTTCAGGCCGGCGCAGACGATCACCATCGACGGCCGCTCGGGGCCTGACATCTTGCGCCGCTCTTCTTCCAGCGTCGTATCCACGGCGCATTCGACGCTGTTGGATGCCCGCACCGGCCTGCCATCGGCGCTGGCCAGCCGCCAATGATAGGCGTCGTATCCGAGCATGCGATTCGCCGAGCGCAGCGGCTCCAGCGCCGTCGCAAACGCGATCATCGTGAAATCGGGCACGAGAAAGAAAACGATCGACCGTTTGACGGTGTTTTTAGGGGTCACTTGTGCCTCCAGGGTAAAGCGGCCCGCTGACATGTCATGTCGCGATCAGCAAAGCGTCATCAGGAAAACGCATAAATGTCAATGGACTGTCATGAAGGAATTTGACAAGTCCTCGCCGTCGGGGCAGCGGCGTATCACGCTTTTGGATCGGGTACGCGAAAGCCGCCGCGTCGGGTGTTCAAGCCCGTCGCAGCGGTTGTCGGTTCGATTGGTGATCCGGTCCTAGTTGACCAGGAAGCCCAGACGCGAGGCGGTAATCGCGCCGGTTTGGCCGGGCATCGTCTTGCCGAGACGCTGGCGCTCGAGCGCGGTGGTCAGGTTGCTTTCGCGGCGAGCGGAAAAGAACCGGGAAAAGAATTTCATGACACATCTCCATGCAAAGTCAGGTCTCACACGGAGCGGCCTTCGCATGATGGAGTGGGGTCGCTCGTTGATGCGCCCCATATAAGCGTTGTGCGGTGCAAACAAGATGGAAAATGCGAAGTACAACGCTGTGAAAACGACACCGAAAGCGGCATTTGCACGCTATTTGGCCGGATTACGCAATCCATTCAGCGAGTTGGGGTTTTTGGGCGTGTTATGCGCCGATCTCATGGGCGCAATGCCTAAATGCATGGCTGCCGGCGGGCGTCGAACGACCCGCCGGCTAGACCTTGTCAGGGCCTGCGCACACGATGCGCGATGTCGAACCCGGCATTGAGCCATCCGTCGACATTGTAGGAGGGCAGCCGCCCCGCGTTTCCATGCTTCCTCGGCGGACGGCCGGTGACGGCATGGTCGTTGATGGCGCGGAACTCGCGGAGGAAATCCTGCAAAGCATGGAGCACGTTCATGTCAGCCTCCTCTCGACATGCTGGGAAGCACGAGTCCGCTGCCCGAGGCGGCGCGGCATCTCTTCCTCAGTGGGCCAGCCGATGTCCTTCCGGATTTCGGGCGGCAGCGAGAGAAGTTCGAGGTAAGTGTTCATGCGCCGGCGACGGGTCCGATAGTCGGAGGCGAAGCGGGCGATCGAACCAAAGAGTGACATTTTCATCTCCTTCCGTGTTGCGGCAGCGCATTCCCGGCTGCTGATGCTCTTGACTATGATCCCTGCGTCATGTTCAATCAAACGAAATGGAATGATAGTTTCATTCAGATTTGTTGATGGACGAACCCGATGAACGCTCCCCTCAATCACCCTATGCCCTTGCTTGACCTCGACGTGCTGCGCACCTTCGTCGCGATCGCCGAGACGGGCAGCTTCACGCTTGCCGCAGGTGCGGTGTTTCGCACGCCGTCGGCCGTTTCCATGCAGATAAAGAAGCTGGAAGACATTCTCGGTGCTTCGGTCTTCCTGCGCGACGCCCGCTCGGTCACCCTCACGCAGGAGGGCGAGATGCTGATGGGCTATGCAAGGCGCATGCTGGCGCTGAACCGCGAAGCCGTGTCAAAGTTCATCGTGCCCGACATTGCCGGTGTGGTTCGGCTGGGTTCGCCCGACGACTACGGCGAACGGATCCTGCCCATCGTGCTCAAGCGATTTGCAAAAACGCACCCGGCGATCGCGGTGGACGTCATCATCGACATGACTGCCAATCTGCGTCGGCGGATGGCCGAGCGGCAGCTCGACATCACGCTTCTGACTGCGCGCAACAATATGCCCTCCGATGCGGAGGTGCTCCTGACCGAGCCGATCGTCTGGGGTGGCGCCAAGGGTGGCTGCGCGCATCTGCGCGATCCGCTGCCTGTTTCATTGTGGGAGGAGGGTTGCGTGTGGCGGGCCGATGCGCTTGACGCTCTGGGTCGCGCGGGCCGCAACTACCGGGTCGCCTATATGAGCGCCCACACGGCAGGCCAGCGGGCTGCAATCTTGTCCGACCTCGCGATCGCGCCGCTGCCGAAGTCGTTCATCGGCGAGGAGATCGTGGCGCTGGGTCCTGACGAAGGGCTGCCGCTGCTGTCGAACTACAACCTTGCGATGATCGTCGCGCCCGATGCATCGGCGCCGGTGCAGGCCGCGGCCGACCATATCCGCGCGACATTCGAGAGCTTCCGGGAGACCGGACGGTTCTGAGCCTGTCCGGTCAGGCCGAAAGAAACTCGACCATCTGCGTGCGCGCGACGCGAGCCTCGGGCATGTCGATCAGCGGCCAGACGTGGAACATACCTTTGCCGACCACAAGGCGGACGTCTGCTCCGGCTTCTCTGGCCTTCTCGGCGAAGACCACGCTGTCGGGGTAAAGCATGTCGTGCGTGCCCGAGAACACCAGCGTTGGCGGCAGGATGGACAGGTCGCCGTAGAGCGGGCTGATGCGCCAGTCGCCGTAGTCGAGACCGGCCGCATAGATCCGCACGGCTTCAGTGCCTCCAGGCACGCCGAGCCAGGGGTCGATGCGGGCGACGTTCAGCGTCTCGGGGTTGGCGAGCGTCATGTCGAGGCCGGGCGAAATCAGGGCCAGCCGGTCGGCGATCGGCCATCCGTTTTCCGCAGCCATCATGGTCAGCACGAGCGCCATGTTGCCGCCGGCGGAATCACCCGCGATTGCCACTTTGACGCCTTCGCCCATGACCTCCCGGTAGACGGCGGTGGTCATTGCGTAGATGTCGTGGAAATCGTGTTCGGGCGCCAGCGGATAGACCGGCACGGTAACATGCGCGCCGAGGCGTGTCGCCAGTTCGGCGATGAGCTTCCAGTGAAACGAGGTCAGTTCGAAGCAGTATGCGCCGCCGTGCAGATACAGGATGCGGCGGCTCGCATCCTTTCCCTTTGGACGCACCTCGTAGACGACGTGGCCTTCGACCCGCCGTTGGATGATATCCAGCGTTTCCGCAACCTTGACCGGTGGTCGATGATCCTGGGTCTTGCGGGATTTCTCGATCCAGGCATGAAGCCCCTCGGCGCTCTGGAAGGCCTTCCTGCGCGTATGACGGAGCACGAAGGCGGCGAGGTGGCTCTTGATACTCATTCCATCTCCTGCGTGTGGCACAGGATGATCAAAGCCGTTCGTATGACGGCGTCAAGTGCGTCCGCGTCTTGCGGCCCGTTCCTCGCGCGAGCGTCGCCTTGGTGCGGCATCCCCGCTTCCCGATGCGGAATCGTCACCCGAATTCGCCCGGCGCGGCGGGAGCTTCACCGCTTCGGCCAGCCTGGGGAACGGGTCGACCTTGTTTGGCAGCGCCATCGCGTTGACGAAAAGCTGCTGGAAGTTGGGCTCCAGCGCGGTCTCGATCTTTTCGATGCGTCGCACGGTCTCCTCGATCTCGCGGCGATGGTCGCGATTCAGCAGCGTCATCAGCGCCCCCTGGCCGGCCGCATTGCCGACGGCCTTCACCTCGGCGAGGTCGCAGTCCGGGATCAGCCCCAGCACCATCGCGTATTTGGGATCGATGAACGAGCCGAACGCGCCGGCGAAGCGGATCGTGTCGACGTGGTCGATGCCCTGCTTTTCCATCAGCAGCTTGATACCGGCATAGAGCGCCGACTTGGCGAGCTGGATGGCGCGTACATCGTTCTGGGTGACGGTGATGCGCGGCTGGCCGTCATGCAGCAGATAGGACGCGGTGCGGCCGCTCTGGAAGATGCGCGGGCTTCTGGCGGCCAGCGCACCGTCGATCACCCCATCCTCCGAGATGATGCTGGCAAGATACATCTCCGCCACGACCTCGATGATGGCGGAGCCGCAGATGCCGGTGACGCCCAGCGTCTGCGCGTCTTCGGCAAAACCATCCTCGTCGGACCATTTTTCCGAGCCGATGATACGGAAGCGCGGTTCGAGCGTGTCCGGGTCGATGCGGACGCGCTCGATCGCGCCGGGCGCGGCGCGCTGGCCGGAGGAAATCTCCGCGCCCTCGAAGGCCGGGCCGGTGGGGGACGATGCCGCAACCACGCGTGCGCGGTTGCCCAGCACGATCTCGGCATTGGTGCCGACATCCACCAGCAGCATCATCGAGTCCTGCCGGTATGGGCCTTCCGACAGGGTGGCCGCCGCGGCATCGGCACCGACATGGCCGGCGATGCAGGGCAGCAAGTAGACGCGCGCGCCCTCGTTGATCTTCAGGCCGATCTCGCTGCCCCACGTATGCACTGCGCCCGAAACGGCCAGCGCGAAGGGCGCCTGGCCGAGCTCGGTCGGGTCGATGCCGAGGAACAGGTGATGCATGATCGGGTTGCCGACGAAGACGGCGTCGAGCACGTTGTCGCGGCTGACGCTGCCCTCCGCGCACACCTTTTCGAGCAGGCCGTTGACCGCCTCGCGCACGGCCGTGGTCATCGCCTGGCGGCCGTCGGGGTTCATCATCACGTAGGAAACGCGGCTCATCAGATCCTCGCCGAAGCGGATCTGCGGGTTCGACGCGCCTGATGAAGCCACCACACGGCCCGACAGCAGCGATACCAGATGCATCGCGATGGTGGTCGAGCCGATGTCGCAGGCGATGCCGTAAGCCTCGTTGTGCAGGCCTGGCCACAGCGCGATGATGGTTGGCCGCGAGGTCGCAAGGTCGCGGTGAATGGCCGCGGTGACGCCCCAGTTGCCCTTGCGCAGGATCGTCTGCACCTGCGGCAGCAGGTGCTGCGAGACCAGCAGGTCCTGCCAGCCCCAGTCCTTCTCGAGCATCGCCTTGAGTCGGTCTAGATCGCCCAGCGGCTTGTGCATGTCGGGTTCGTCGACCTCGACATAGCAGAGTTGCACGGCCGGATTGCGCTCGATCACGCGGTCCAGCGCCGCCTTGCGCACCACCTGCGCGTTGATAACGGTATCCTGAGGCACGTCGACGACAAGGTCGCCCTCGATGGTGGAGGAACAGGACAGGCGGCGGCCCTCAGCCAGCCCGCGTACGCGCTCGTAGCGCTCCTCCTTGGCCCCCTTGGGCGAGATATGGTCGTTGGACGAGACGATCTTGTGCTTGGCGAAATTGCCTTCCTGCACGACGATCTGGCAGCGGCCGCAGGTCGCGCGGCCGCCGCAAACGCTCTCGACATAGACGCCGAGCTGGCGCGCGGCATCGAGCACGGCGGTGCCCTTCGGAAAGCGCCCGCGCTTTCCCGACGGCATGAACAGGACGAGCGGATCGGTGATGTTGGAGGGGGCGTTCATGGCCGGGTACCCTGGAAAGGCCTGCGCGCTACGTTGCCCCCCTCTGTCCTGCCGGACATCTCCCCCACAAGGGGGGAGATC
>JAEWFU010000126.1 GCA_023388675.1 Pseudomonadota bacterium
GACGAATTCGCACAGCGTGATCGAGGCGAAGCCGTGCCCGATGCGCGGGGCGAGCGCCGAGAGAATTTCCAATGCCCGCTCATAGTCGGAGGGCAGCGTCGCCGCGAAAGCTTCCGCCGCCAGTCGCATGCGCTGCATGATGCCGAGATCGTCGAGCCCCGCGGTGGCCAGCGCCTCGAACCGACCTGCATCGAAGTCCGGCCAGATCGCCTTCGTGTCGCCGGCAAAACGGCGCATGCGCGCACGGTCGAATATTTCCTTCAGCGCGGCGGAAGCCGGTTGATCGTTCACGTGGACACCTGCTGATTGCGTCAGATGGCGCCAACATAGCCACTTACTCCTGACGGATACTGTCAGGAACTGGCAAAGTCCACAGCACCTTCCACGATGAGCAGATGTCAGCCGAAGACCGACCAGCCCATGCGCTCGGCCAACTGCTCGAGCGCGAGAGTGCCGAGAAGTGAATTGCCATTCTCATCCAGGCCCGGCGACCAGACGCCGATGGAAGCAACGCCGGGTGCTATGGCCAGAATGCCGCCGCCAACCCCACTCTTTGCCGGCAGTCCGACCCGGAAAGCGAACTCACCCGACCCATCGTACTGGCCGCATGTCAGCATCAGGGAGTTGACGCGGCGCGCCAGCAATCTCTGCTCCTCGGTCGGCATTTCACCGCCATCCATCAGGTATCGGCCCGCCAGCGCAAGCTGGCGCGCGGAAAGCGCGATGGCGCACTGACTGACATAGGGCTTCATCACGGCGTCGACATCGTGATTGAGATTGCCGAACGACTTGCAGAGGTTGGCCATGGCGCGGTTGGTGAAACCGGCCGACGATTCCTTGTCGAAGACCTTGCGGTCGATGCCGACGTCCTCGCCGATCTGGTCGGCAAGGAATTCGCGCACCGTCTTCTGCGTGTCGCTCTTTGCGGAAATGTCGAGCAGCATGTCCGAGACGACAATGGCGCCGGGATTGATGAACGGATTGCGCGGAATGCCCTTGTGGCGCTCCAGATCGACGATGGAATTGAATGGATCGCCGGACGGTTCGCGGCCCACACGCTTCCAGATCTCGTCGCCGAAAGCGCGCAGCGCGAGCGTGAGCCCGAAGACCTTGGAGATGCTCTGGATGGCGAAGGGCTCGTCGGCGTCGCCACCCGCCACCGTCGCACCGTCGGCGGTGACGGCCGCTATGCCGAAACGGTCGGTATCGATCTCGGCGAGGCCCTCGATGTGGTCTGCGGCCTTGCCGAAGCGTTCGATCACGCCCATGCGGCCGACAACCTCCTCGACCGCGCTCTCCAGTTCCTTCAATTCGACTTTCGCGCCGCGCTTCGCCATTGCCTTCTCCGATTGATCCAGAGCGCAACGCGCAGCGCGACGTTTCGATCCGTCAGGCCGCCAGCCCTTCCGCCAGGGAGCGTGGCGTGCTCGGCACCATCAGATAGAGCAGTGCATCTGCTCTGCCGAATAGGCTACCGAAGACACAATATCCTCAAGGCCACCATTCCGGGCCGCCTCGGGCTTCGAGGGTCGTTCAGTAGAGGCCGTGGCGGCCGGCCCACGACGCGATTGCCTTGCCGATCGCCACCGGCTGGTCCTCCTGGCAAACATGAGCCGCCGGCCCGCATTGCTCGATCTCCAGCGATGCGATGTTCTGCCTTGCCCAGTCCGTCATCCCGGGCCCGATCATGAGCGCCCCATCTCCGCCTTCAAAGGTCAGCAGCAGCTTTGGCGTACCAGACGAGTCCGCCAGCCATGCGTCGTAGGCGACGATCCGCTCAATCGTGTCGGCGGGCTCGCCCTCAATCGGCATTTCGCGAGGCCATGCGAGCAGCGGACGCCTGCTTTCGCGAGTAGGGTAAGGCTGCCGGTAAACGTCGTGATCCTCCGGCGCCAGACCGGTGCGCACAGTCAGCTTCAGCGCCTGCTCGATGAAGAAGTTCTCGTCGAGCACTTTGGCCTCACCGGTGCCCTCACCGCGTAGCGTTTCGTATCTCGTGCGATGGGCGCCGGGAAAATCGGCCCAGCTCATCGGCCGGAGGATCGTTTCCATCAACACCATGCCGGCGACGCGCGAGGGATTGCGAGCGGCCCAGTCCAGGGCCAGCGCACCGCCCCAGTCGTGCCCAACCAGAACCATCCCGTCGAGTTTCAACGTCTCGAACCATGCATCGAGATAGGCTGCATGGTCCGCAAACCGATATGCAATTTCCGGCTTGCCGGACCGCCCCATGCCGATGAGGTCGGGAGCAACGGTGCGCACCGGCGCATCGATATTGGCGATGACATTGCGCCAGACATGGGAGGACGTCGGGTTGCCGTGCAGGAACACCAGCGGCACGCCGGCTCCCGCATCCCGGTAGAAAATCGTGGAGCCAAGAACAGGTACGACAGGCATGGGTTTATTCCTTCGGTCCGATTTGGTAAGGTGCCTGTCTATATTCTTTTAGACAGGCACCTGTCAATATGTCCGATAACTCGTCCTCTACGCCGCGATCCATCGGCGTGCTTCTGCGTCTCGCTCATCAGCAGTTTTCGTCCGCCGTCGACGGCGCGCTGGCGGAACAGGGTTTCGGAGACATCCGCCCGCACCATGCCAACGTGTTCACCTTCGTGCCGCCGGAAGGCATTCAGGTATCGGACCTCACCTTGAAGGCAGGCGTGCGCAAGCAGACGATGGCACAGGCCGTGGAAGAGCTGGAGGCGCTTGGCTATGTCGAGCGACGGTCGCACCCCACCGACAAGCGGGCACGTCTGGTGCTGCTGACCGAACGCGGAAAGCGGATTCGCCCGCTGGCGATGGCCACCGGACAAGGCGTGGAAGAAGACTGGGGCAAGCGCCTGGGGCAACAACGGCTCGAAGCCCTGCGCTCCACCCTTCAGGAGCTCCTCGACGTCTCCGAGGATCGTTAAGGCAACCCGTCAGCCGGCGAGCGCAAGCGACGTTACAGCAGGGGCGAAGGGGCGAACGCTCATGCCTGCGCGCGTCATCGTCACGAAGCTGCCTTCAGGCACCGGCGCCCACTGCGGCCCGTCGCGATCGAACGGCTCGGAGACGAGGCAGCGCCCCGACCCGCCGCGCAGTTCCCCCGCATAGAGGGTCGGCGCAGTGCCAATCGTCGAATAGCGTATCGCATAGAGCGTTTCACCATCGGCGAAGGCGGCCGTGAGCTTCAGTGCAGGTTCCATTGCCATCTGCCCAGCGGCAGCCACGACACGCGCAACGGCGCGCGCGGCGGCGCCATGCGGATCGGATTCCAGCCCTTCGGCCAGCATCAGCAGGAAAAAGAGCTCCGAATCGGTCGTGCCGTGCAATTCCGCATAGAGCGCGTCGGGAAGGCTTTCTTCGAGCCGGCGGCGGATGCGCTCGAAACCGCCGATCTGGCCGTTATGCATGAACGACCAGCGGCCCGAAACGAAAGGATGGCAATTGTCGCGGCTGGTCGCGCCGCCGGTCGAGGCGCGTACATGCGCCAGAAAGAGCCCTGACCTTATCTGACGGCACAGGCTCCTGAGGTTGCAGTCGGACCAGGCCGGAAGGACGTCGCGATAGCGGCCCGGCTCCGGCCGCTCGCCATACCAGGCAAGGCCGAAACCATCGCCATTGGTGGCCGTCTTGGCCTCCAGCGCCTGATGGCTTTGGGCGATCAGGGAATGGCAGGGTGCCGCTACGACGTCTTCCAGGAAGACAGGCTCACCGAGATAGGCCGCCCAACGGCACATCGCTCTTGCTTCCCCTGTTGTGCGTGCGCTCGTAGAGTTCGCGCACGATCCTCGACGCCGTAGTCTCGAACAGA
>JAEWFU010000164.1 GCA_023388675.1 Pseudomonadota bacterium
TCGGCGGGGCGCAAGGCGCGGGCGACGAGTTCCGACCCGAAGATCCTTCTCGATGCACGCCAGCAGCGTGCCGAAGCGACTGGCGCCCGCAACAGCAGGATTGCCGGACGGCTCGAAGCGGAGGCGCAGGAGCGGCTCAGAAGCAGTCGCGAGGCGGTGGAGCGCGCGACGCCGTTTACGGCAGGCGTCGCTTCCCGCGACGTGCCGGCGGGAAAGTTGCTCGTCGATGCCCGCGACCTCGCGGTTGGCTTCGGCGACCGGCCGCTGCTGATGGCCACGCTCAATATCACGGGGCCGGAGCGCATCGCGATCCTGGGGCCGAACGGTGCCGGGAAATCCACCCTGCTGAAAACGCTGGCAGGCATCACTCCATCGCTCGGAGGACAACTTCGCATCGAGGCGAATATTGCCTTCTTCGACCAGCATGTCAGCCTGCTGGAGCCGGCGACATCGATCCTCGACAACTACCGGCGCATCAATCCCGAAGCGACCGAGTTTGAATGCCGTTCGGCACTGGCGCGTTATGCATTTCGTGCCGATGCCGCTTTGCAGATTGTCGGTACGCTGTCGGGCGGAGAGCGGCTGCGGGCGGGGCTGGCCTGCGTGGCGGCGGGACAGACACCACCGGACCTGCTGATGCTGGACGAACCGACCAACCATCTCGACCTCGATTCCATCGCCGAGGTGGAAGACGGCCTCGACACTTTCGGCGGGGCGCTGCTGGTGGTCAGCCACGACGAGACGTTTCTGGAGGCGATCGGCATCGAGCGACGGATCGAGCTGGCGGCGGGCGGGGCCGCGTGGCGCTAACCTCCGATTGCCTGGAGATGCGGTCTGCCTTATAATTCGTGTTTCGGGGCATGGGTGGACTCCCCGCCAAAGGCCGTTGGCCCAAGTTCCGCCTTCGCAAGCTTTTGCGGAGGAAACCATGCCTCGACGGATCCAGGCCGAATCTCTGTTACCGTTGCTGGGAAGCCAGCGCTTTCCCCATTTCATCGACGTCAGGCGGGAGGAAGCCGTGCGCGAAGCCGGCTTTCGCGCTGCCGGCTCCGTCTGGCGCCACCACCTGCGCGCGGACGAATGGCTGCCGGAACTGGCGGACGGCCGTGAGATCGTGGTCTACTGCGCTCACGGCCACAATGTCAGCGAAATCGCCGCTGCCGCACTTGGTGCGCTCGGCGCACGCGTTGCGCTGCTCGACGGCGGCTTCGATGCCTGGAGCGCGGCGGGCGGCCCCCGTGTCAGGATCGAGGCTCCGGGCGTCGACCTCATGGGCGCCACGTCATGGGTGACACGGGAACGACCGAAGATCGATCGCATAGCTTGTCCCTGGCTGCTGAAACGCTTTGTCGATCCCTCCGCGAGCATCCACTTCGTGACGGCGGAATGCGTGACGGAGGTCGCCGAAGAGATCGGGGCTGTGCCGTTCGACATTGTTGACGTTCATTATTCCCACCGCGGCGAACGGTGCAGCTTCGATACGATGCTCGACGAATTCGGCGTGGAAGATCGGGCTTTGCGTCATCTCGCTGACATCGTACGTGGTGCAGACACGGCGCGGTTCGACATTGCGCCGCAGGCGGCCGGTCTGGCCGCGATCTCGTTCGGGTTGTCCGCCATCGAGCCGGAAGACCTGGAGCAGATGGAGAGGGGAATGCTCATCTATGACGCGCTTTACGGCTGGTGCCGCCACGCCAGAGACGAAACCCATGGCTGGCAGGCGAGTGCCTGAGATGTGCGCCGAGCCCGAGCCGCGGGTGCTGCCACCCACGCCCTCCTTTGGCGAGGTCACGCGCACCTTCGCGAAGATCGGCCTGCTGTCGTTCGGCGGTCCGGCCGGTCAGATTGCGCTGATGCACCGTATCCTCGTCGAGGAAAAGCGCTGGCTGGACGAGCCGCGGTTTCTGCACGCGCTGAACTACTGCATGCTCCTCCCGGGACCTGAGGCGATGCAGCTGGCCACCTATGCCGGCTGGCTGGTGCAGGGCGTGCGCGGCGGCCTCGTGGCCGGACTGCTTTTCGTGCTGCCGGGGGCCGCTGTTCTTATCGCGTTGTCGACCATCTACCTGCTCGCGGGCGAAATCACGCTGGTGCAGGGTCTGCTCTTCGGCCTGAAGGCAGCAGTGCTAGCGGTCGTGCTGGAAGCGCTGGTCAAGGTATCCAGGCGCGCGCTGAAGAGCCAATGGCTGGTGATACTCGCGATTGTCGCCTTCGTTGCGATCGCCTTCCTGCAGGTGCCGTTCCCGCTGATCGTGCTCGGCGCAGCCCTGATTGGCGCTGCCGGGCATGTACTGTCCGGCCATCTGAACGGTGCCACCGCCGACACAGCGGATGAGAGCTGGGCTATGCCGGAATGGGCGAAGCCGTCCTGGGCGCGCTTTATTCGCACCAGCGCGATCTGGCTGGCGGTATGGCTGCTGCCGCTCGCGCTGCTGCAGGCTGCGCTCGGCATGGAGCACGTCTTTTCGCAGGAAGCGCGTTTCTTCTCCGTCATGGCGACGGTGACCTTCG
>JAEWFU010000178.1 GCA_023388675.1 Pseudomonadota bacterium
GCTGGTCGATGGGCATTGTCCGCCCGGTGATGGAGGTGCATCCGTATTCCTGGGTCTTCTTCATTCCTTTCATCGTGCTGACCTCTTTCGCCGTGCTGAACCTCTTCATCGGTATCATCGTTTCGGCAATGCAGGAGGAGCACGAGAGCACCGCGTCGGAGGAACGTTCCGCCATGCAGCACGAACAGGAGACGATCCTGGCCGAGATCCGCGCCCTGCGCGAGGAAGTGCGGGCGCTGAAGTCTTAGGTCTGCTCAGTCGGCGCGGAAGTGCTTGGAAAGCTTCAGGCCCTGGGCCTGGTAGTTCGACTTCAGGTCGACGCCGTAGAGCCTGTCAGGCCGCGACAGCATGTGCTCGTAGACGAGACGCCCGACGATCTGCTCATGCTCCAGGATGAAGGGCACTTCGTGGCTGCGGACCTCCAGCACCGCGCGGCTGCCGGTACCGCCCGCCGCCGAATGTCCGAAGCCGGGATCGAAGAAGCCCGCATAGTGGACGCGGAACTCGCCGACGAGCGGATCGAATGGCGTCATCTCCGCCGCATAGTCGGGTGGCACGTGCACGGCCTCGCGGGATACGAGGATGTAGAACTCGTCGGGGTCGAGAATGAGTTCGTTCCTGCCACGGGCAAACAGCGGTTCCCAGAAATCATGAAGGTCCTGCGCGGCGCGCTTGTCGACGTCCACGACCGCCGTGTGGTGCTTGCCGCGATAGCCGATAAGCCCGTCTGCATCGCCCCGCAGATCGATCGACAGCGCGATGCCGCCGCCGGAAATATTGGGTTCCTCGGCTGCCACCAGCGTCTCGCGGACATGCAGGCCCTGCAGCTCGGCTTCCGACAGCAGCGCCAGCCCCTTGCGGAACCGTATCTGCGACAGGCGCGATCCGGCGCGAACCACGATCGGAAATGTGCGCGGGCTGACCTCGATGAACAGCGGGCCGTTGTAGCCCGCCGGCATCTTGTCGAATTCCTGACCGTAGTCGGCCATGACGCGGGTGAAGATGTCGAGCCGGCCGGTCGAGCTCTTCGGATTGGCCGAGGCGGAGACGTCAGCCGGCAGCGCGAGGCTCTCCTGAAGCGGCACGATGTAGACGCAGCCGGTTTCCAGCACGGCGCCGGCCGTCAGATCGATTTCGTGCAGCTTCAGCCGCTCCAGCTTGTCGGCCACGGTGCTCGCCGGTCCGGGCAGGAAGCTTGCACGGACGCGATAGGCCTTGGCGCCGAGGCGCAGGTCGAGGCTCGCCGGCTGGATCTGGTCGGCGTCGAGCGGCCCGGCCGACGCAAGGGCGCGGGCGTCGAACAGCGCCGCGATGTCGCGATCCGGTAGAATGCCTGTGCTGCGCAATGCCGCGTCCCCGTTCCAGTGCGGCGAGGTTTAATGAGCCAGCCGATTGACGCAAGTCCGCCATGGGCGTAAAGGGCGTTTATCCCGTGGTGATTTGCCGGTCGGCTTGCAGCCACGTTAAACAAGTCGCTAAAAGGGACCGAGAGGAAACCGGCATGCGACTTCGCGGCCGGTTTTTTTGTGTCTGGGGTTTGACGATGACAACTGAAAAGAAGCGCAACTGGAAGCCGGCCACCGCCTTGGTTCATGGCGGCACGCTGAGATCGGAATTCGGCGAGACGTCGGAAGCGCTCTATCTCACCCAGGGTTTTGTCTACGACACCGCCGAGGCGGCCGAGGCGCGCTTCAAGGGCGAGACGCCGGGCTTCATCTATTCGCGTTATGCCAATCCCACCGTCGACATGTTCGAGAAACGCATGTGCGAGCTGGAAGGCGCCGAGGATGCACGTGCGACAGCGTCGGGCATGGCGGCCGTCGCCACCGCGCTGCTGTGCAGCGTCAAGGCAGGCGACCACGTCGTGGCGGCCCGCGCGCTCTTCGGGTCCTGCCGCTGGATCGTCGAGAAGCTGATGCCGCAATACGGCATCGAGACGACGCTGGTTGACGGCAGAAACATCGCCGAATGGGAAAAGGCAATCCGGCCGAACACCAAGTTGTTCTTCCTCGAAAGCCCGACTAACCCGACGCTGGAGGTGGTGGACATCGCCGCGGTCGCGAAGCTCGCCAACCAGGCCGGAGCGCGGTTGGTCGTCGACAACGTCTTCGCCACGCCGCTGCAGCAGAAGCCGCTGGAACTCGGCGCGCACGTCGTCGTCTATTCGGCGACCAAGCATATCGACGGACAGGGCCGCTGCCTCGGCGGTATCATCCTTTCGGACAAGAAATGGATCGACGAGAACCTGCACGACTATTTCCGCCACACAGGGCCGTCGCTGTCGCCGTTCAACGCCTGGACACTGCTCAAGGGACTTGAGACGCTGCCGATACGCGTCAAGCAGCAGACGGAGACCGCGGCCCGCATCGCCGGTCATCTCGCCTGCCATCCGGCCATCGAACGGGTGATCTATCCCGGGCGCAACGATCACCCGCAAGCCGACATAATAGCGCGGCAGATGACGGGCGGATCGACCCTCATCTGTTTCGACATCAAGGGCGGCAAGGCGCGCGCGTTCGACTTCCTCAACACGCTCGACATCGTGAAGATCTCGAACAATCTCGGCGACGCCAAGAGCCTCGTCACGCATCCGGCCACCACCACCCACAAGAACCTTGCCGAGGACGCGCGGCTCGATCTGGGTATTCTCGGTGGGACGGTGCGGCTTTCGGTGGGGCTCGAGGACGCCGACGACCTGATCGACGATATCGACCGCGCGCTTGGCAAGGCGGCATAAGGCGAACCACGTCACATTTCCGCCATCCGGCCTTGACGGTGTAGCGACCCGCTCCAGAATCGGACGCACAGTCGAGCCATTGTCATGTACCGCAGCACGACACGAGATATAGAGGTGGAGGTCGAGCCCTTCTACCTCCCCGACCGCTCCGATCCGGACGACAGCCGCTACGTCTGGGGCTACCGGGTGACGATCGCGAACAATTCCGACGTGTTCGTCCAGCTTCTGGCGCGCTACTGGCGGATCACGGACGGCATCGGGCGGGTCGAGGAGGTGCGCGGGCCAGGCGTGGTGGGCGAGCAGCCGGAGCTCAATCCCGGCGACAGCTTCCAGTACACCTCAGGC
>JAEWFU010000362.1 GCA_023388675.1 Pseudomonadota bacterium
CGCGGCCATTTCCGGTCACGTCATGTCACGCTAGTGCGTTAGCGTTTACGCCAGCTTAAGCGTGCGCGGAAGCCCGGCCGCGCACGCTGGTGCCATTTTCCTACCGCGTCAGCCGCTTGTAGGTCACGCGCTTCGGGTTGACCGAGTCGGGGCCGAGACGGCGGATCTTGTCCTGCTCGTAGTCCTCGAAATTGCCCTCGAACCACTCGACATGGCTGTCGCCCTCGAAGGAGAGGATGTGGGTCGCGAGCCGGTCGAGGAACATGCGGTCGTGCGAGATGATAACGGCGCAGCCGGCGAAGTTCTCCAGCGCGTCCTCGAGTGCTGCCAGCGTCTCGGTGTCGAGATCGTTGGTCGGTTCGTCGAGCAGGATGACGTTGCCGCCGGACTTCAGCATCTTGGCCAGATGCACGCGGTTGCGCTGGCCGCCCGACAGGTTGCCCACCTTCTGCTGCTGGTCGCCGCCCTTGAAGTTGAACGACGAACAATAGGCGCGGCTGTTCACCTCGTGCTTGCCGAGCTTGATGATGTCGTTGCCGCCGGAAATCTCCTCCCACACCGTCTTGTTGGGGTCGAGATGGTCGCGGCTCTGGTCGACATAGCCGAGATCCACCGTCTCGCCGACGCGGATTTCGCCCGCATCCGGCTTCTCCGCGCCGGTGATCATCTTGAACAGCGTCGACTTGCCCGCACCGTTCGGCCCGATCACGCCGACGATGCCACCGGGCGGCAGCTTGAATTCGAGGTCGTCGATCAGCAGCCGGTCGCCGAACCCCTTGGAAAGGCCGTCCGCCTCGATGACCACCTGCCCCAGCCGCTCGCCCACCGGAATGACGATCTGCGCGTCGCCGGGGCGGCGGTCGTTGGCGGCGTCGACCAGCTCGTCATAGGCCCTGATGCGAGCCTTGGACTTGGCCTGCCGCGCTTTCGGAGAGGAGGAAATCCATTCGCGCTCGCGCGCCAGCGCCTTCTGGCGGGCGCCTTCCTCGCGCTCTTCCTGCGCCATGCGCTTGGCCTTGGCTTCCAGATAGGCCGAATAATTGCCCTCATAAGGAATGCCCCGGCCGCGGTCGAGTTCGAGAATCCAGCCCGTAACGTTGTCGAGGAAGTAGCGATCGTGGGTGATGATCAGTACCGAGCCCGGATATTCGCGCAGATGCTTTTCCAGCCATGCCGTGGTCTCGGCGTCGAGGTGGTTGGTCGGCTCGTCGAGGAGCAGCAGGTCGGGCTGCTGCAGCAGGAGCTTGCAGAGCGCCACGCGGCGGCGCTCGCCGCCAGACAGCTTGGTCACGTCGGCATCGCCCGGTGGGCAGCGCAGAGCTTCCATCGCCATCTCGACCTGGCTGTCGAGGTCCCACAGGTTCTGGCTGTCGATGACGTCCTGGAGCTTTGCCGCCTCATCGGCGGTCTCGTCACTGTAGTCCATCATCAATTCATTATAGCGGTCGAGAATCGCCTTCTTCTTCGCAACCCCCTCCATGACGTTGCCCATCACGTCCTTGGAATCGTCGAGCTGCGGCTCCTGCGGCAGGTATCCGCAGGTCGCGCCCTCGGCCAGCCACGCCTCACCGGTGAACTCCTTGTCGAGCCCGGCCATGATCTTCAGGATGGTCGATTTGCCGGCGCCGTTGGGGCCGAGAATGCCGATCTTGGCGTCGGGGTAGAAGGAAAGATGGATGTTCTCCAGCACCTTCTTGGGGCCGTAGGCCTTGGTCAGGCCCGACATGTGATAGATGAACTGGCGTGCCATGGCGCGCGAAGACTCCGTTGTTCCTGTACGGGAAGAAATGGTCGGCGCGTATGTAGGCGAAACGGCGCGCAAGGGCAATGACGCAAGCCCGCCCGCCGCATTCTCCGCTCCCCATTTTCCGGTGAACGCCCGCTGAACGCACGGTTCAGGAGCGGTTCTGACTGCATCGGCGAAAGTGGCATCGTTCTCGAAACGAACGCCACACAAGACCCGGAGCAGAAACCATGAACACGAAACTCTTCATCACCGCCGCCGTCGCTGCCGTCATCGGCTTCACCTCGGCCCCCGCAATGGCCAACAGCGTCTGGCTGGACCAGTTCGGTCACCGCAACGAGGCAGGTGGCCGCCAGACCGGCTACAACAATGCCATCGGCATCCATCAGGACGGCTCCCGCAACAGCGCCATCGGCAATCAGCGCGGCGGCCGCAACACCATCGCCATCGGCCAGAACGGCTGGCGGAACACCGTTCGCGCCGAACAGCGCGGCCGCTTCAACGAGGCGGGAGCAGCCCAGTTCGGCACCAACCACAATGCCATCGTCGTTCAGGACGGGCGCGGCAACATCGCCGCAGGCGTTCAGGTCGGCAATGGCTGCGATGCGGAAGTCAGGCAGAACGGCAGCGGCAATGTCGCGGCCTTCGTCCAGACCTGCCGCTAACACAGGCACGTGGCGCCGGGAAGGCAGCCCCTTCCCGGCCATGCCTCCAGCCCAAGGAGCACGACCATGACCATTGGACGCAAGCATCTGCCGATCCTCGCCCTCGGCGTAGCGGCAACCCTCGGCGCAGGCTTTGCGGCAGCCGGCAACGGCCAGGGCAGCGGCCCGATTTCCTGCGAGATAGTCGCAACGCCGTCCGGCGGCATGACCGCCATCGAAGGCGTTGCCCGTAGCGATACTGCCATGACCGGCAGCTACCAGCTGCGCGTCAGCGGGCCCGGCACCAACATCAGCCAGGGCGGGCCGTTCGATGCCTCCGCTGGCCGTCCGGCAACGCTGGGTTCCGTCATGCTTGGCGGCTCCGGCGGCAGCTACGACGTGCGGCTCGAAGTCGAGGCCGGCGGCGCCAGCGCTTCCTGTTCGGAGCGCATCGGTGGCTGGCTCTGAACGCCCATGCCACAGCATACAGACGAAGCCCCGGCCCGCCGGGGCTTTTTCTTTGGCAGCCCGCCGGGAACCGTCTCCCAAGACGTTAATGCCACATGAACGCACGGTTCCGAACCGGTTCAGGCGCGCCCCTGCATGATCGCTCCATAGAATTCAACGCAGCTTCCAAAGGAGAACGACCATGATCCGCACCACCCGCAAGACGCTTGCAGCCACCCTCGCCGCAGCCACCATCGCGACCGCCGCGCTGAGCGCCGCACCGGCCCATGCAGGCGGCTCATTCAGCGTCCATGTCCAGCCGCGCAATGCGCAGGAAGAGCAGGCAATGCGCGCCGGCATGGCCATCTATTCGATCGCCAACGCCGTGAATGGCGGCGCCAGCATCAGGCAGCTCGGCAATCGCAATGCCGGCGGCATCGCCCAGAACGGCTGGGGCAACCAGGGCATCGTCCACCAGGAAGGCAACGGCCACAACGGCACGATCACCCAGAACGGCAACGGCAACGCCTACGGTCTCTTCCAGTTCGGACGCAACACCAACGGTCATGTCGTGCAGAACGGCAATGGCGGCACAGGCGCAACCTTCCAGTTCGGCTGGTAAGCTTCCATCCTCTCCCCGGTTCAGCAGGCCCGCCCAGCGCGGGCCTGTCGCTTTTTGAAGACAGCTCCGCCCTGCCGTTGAAAGCCGCTTGCCTCCTCAAATTGTTAATGTAATAACATTACATATTTCAACCTGAGCAATCCCCCTTAGCCGCGAAAGCCTCCCATGCCCATCCAGACCAGCCAGCAGCCACGTCTTCCCGTCACCGTCCTCTCCGGCTTCCTCGGCGCGGGCAAGACCACGCTCCTCAACCACGTGCTCAACAATCGCGAGGGCCGTCGCGTCGCCGTCATCGTCAACGACATGAGCGAAGTGAACATCGATGCAGCACTGGTGCGAGACGGCGGCGCCAATCTCTCCCGGACGGACGAGCAACTGGTCGAGATGACCAATGGCTGCATCTGCTGCACGCTGCGCGACGATCTCTTGCACGAGG
>JAEWFU010000027.1 GCA_023388675.1 Pseudomonadota bacterium
TGCGGCAGGCCGAGATGAAGCCCTGAAACGTAGAGGCTGCCGGTCACGACCGAGACGCTGGCGTAGAGCTCGCTACGGAAGAGCAGCGGAATCTCGTTGCACAGTATATCCCGCAGCACGCCGCCGAGGCAGCCGGTGATCATGCCGGCAACGATGACGACCACGACCGGAAGCTCCATCTCGAGCGCCACGTTGCAGCCGATCACCGTGAAGACGACGAGACCGACGGCGTCGAGGAACAGGAACAGCCGACGCAGCCTGTGCATGAAGCGCGCGACCGCCACCGTCGTCAGCGCCACCGCCGCGATCAGCAGCAGATAGCCCGGATGCGCGACCCAGATCAGCGGGTGATGGCCGAGCAGCACGTCACGCACGGAGCCGCCGCCAAGCGCCGTGACCGCAGCCAGAAGGCAGACGCCGACCCAGTCCATGCTGCGCCGCCCCGCCGCAAGCGCCGCCGTGACCGCTTCGGCGGCGACGCCTGTGACGTAAAGGATGTGAAGTATCATGATGCTCATCTTTGCAACCGCCTTCCGTTGGTTTCCCTACGCCATGTAGACCGCAACCGCGCCGGCAAGGAAGTGCGGGCGGGAACGGCCGCAAAGGGTTGGCCCGGCGCAACCTGCCCGTTAGAAAGGCGTGCGAGTCAACCTGTCCCGGAGGTGTGCCCCATGAGGCATGGAATTCGCCGCCCTGCCCTTGTCGCGCTTTTCTCGGCCCTGTTCGCCTTTGTTGCCTGCGCGAGCACCGTTTATGCACAGGACACCGGGCAGCCTTCGTCCGGGACGGGACGCCTGACCGTCGGCGTCTACGAGAGCCCGCCCTTCATCATGAGGGACGGTGAGCGTTTCAAGGGGATGTCCATAGATCTGTGGGAAAGACTGGCCGGCGAACTCGACCTCGAGACGGACTACGTCGAACTGGACACCTTGCGCGAACTGGTCTCCGCTACGGCGACCGGCCTGGTCGATGTCGCCGTGACCAATCTGACGATCACGCGCGACCGCGCTGAAAGCATCGACTTCACCCATCCCTGGTTCGACGCCGGACTGCGTGTCATGGTCAACGAAGAACGCACCGCCGGCTTCTGGGACGTGATCGCGGGACTTCAGTCATCAGGCCATTTGCGTGCCTATGGCTGGATCGTCACGATCATCCTGGCTGCGACGGTTCTTCTGACCTTTTTCGACCGCCACTTCGACAAGGGCTTTCCGCGACGCTGGCGAGACGGCATCGCGGAAAGCTTCTACACGGTCATGTCGGTGGCAACTTCCGGCAAGCCGCCTTCGCGCAGCAACCTCTTCGGGTGGGTCGGGCGCATATGGCAGGGGCTGTGGCTGGTCTGCGGGGTGGCGGTTCTGGCCTACGTGACGTCATCCGTGACAAGCGTGATGACGACGCTTTCACTGACCAACCAGATCAACTCGGTCGAGGATCTGCCCGGCCGCCCGGTCGCGGTGTTCTCAGGCTCCGTCGCCGAAACATATGCGCGGCGCGGAGGCATGGATGCTCGCACCTTCGCGCATCTGGACGAGGCCGTCGACGCGCTGGTGCAGGGGCGTGTCGTGGCCGTCATCGCCGATGCGCCTGTGCTGGAATACTACGCGCACAGCAATCCGCAGCAGCCCGTCACTGTCGTCGGCCCCATCTTCGAGCCTGACAAATACGGTTTTGGCCTGCCGCACGGCAGCGCCCTCACGAGACCGCTGACGGTCGAACTGATCGGGGCTCACGAAAGCGGCGTCATCGAGGAGATCAGGGCGCGATACTTCGGCGACACGCCGTAGCGATCATTCCTGCCAGCGCGGCCGGCGCATCTGGAACGTTTCGGATACCGATGTGTAGTCCATATAGCCGAGGCGGGCCACGGTGCCGGCCTTGACGATGTCGAATAGCCCGTCGGTCAGCATGGCTTCATCGATATGAACGCCCACCACTTCCCCGAATACGATGACGTTGCCGGCCGGGCGGCCGTCCAGCCCCTTCGGCTCCAGTATGTCGGTAACCTTGCATTCGAGCGCGGCCACCGCCTCGCCCACCCGCGGCGGAGCCACCAGGCGGGATGGCACCGGCGTCAGGCCTGCATAGTCGAATTCGGAAACGCCGCGCGGCGCATCGACGGCGCTGGCATTCATCTTTTCCGCCAGATTCCGACTGACCAGATTGGCAACGAATTCATTGGTTTCTGCGGCGAAGCTGACGCTGTCCTTTCGCCCCTCGGACGAAAACATCACCAGATGCGGATGCGTGCCGAGCGCATTGAAGAAGGAATAGGGAGCGAGATTGACAGAGCCGTCGGCGGAAAGCGACGAAATCCAGCCGATCGGCCGCGGCGCGACGATCGCCTTGAACGGATCATGCGGCAGGCCATGGCCTTTTGACGGTTCGTAGAACATGGATCACACCTCCGAGGGACCGGACCATTCGGCATAGAGCTTCGACACGTCCGGGCGTGGCCGTTCCGGCGCGTTGCCCGCAAAGGTGCCCATATGCACGAAGCCGACGGCGCGTTCGTGCGGCGTGAGGCCGAGGATGCGCCTGCCCTCTTCGTCGTCGGAATACCAGTTGGTGATCCAGTTGGTGCCGTAGCCAAGCGCATTGGCAGCAATCACCAGGTTCATCGCAGCGGCACCGCCCGACAGGAACATCTCCCATTGCGGGATTTTCGGGTTCTCGCGCGGCACGGACACGACCCCGATCACGAGCGGCGCTCGCGAAAACCGCGCCAATTCCTGCTGGCGACGCCCTTCGGTCAGCGGTCCCTCGCGCTCTTCGGCGCGTGCGGCCAGCATTTCGCCGATGCGATGCCGCGCCTCGCCGCGATAGAGAATGAAGCGCCAAGGCTCCAGCCGGCCGTGGTCGGGCACGCGCGAGGCGATCGTCAGCATCGTCCCGATCTCGGCGTCGGACGGTGCGGGTTCCTTGAGTTCGGGGATGGGTGCTGACTTGCGCGCAAGCATGAAATCGATGACGGATGAAGACAAGCGGCTGCTCCTGGAAAACGAAACGGATATTCTGGGTGCCGACCGGGAGCCGGATGCCTGAACCGGACGCGACTGTCACGCCGCGCGATTATGGCCTTGAAATTGCCATCGCACTGGGCTTCAACGCAAGTCATGACAGGGGACGTTTCCAGACTGTTCACCAGAACGAT
Source organism: Pseudomonadota bacterium (assembly GCA_023388675.1). Lineage (GTDB taxonomy): Bacteria > Pseudomonadota > Alphaproteobacteria > Rhizobiales > Rhizobiaceae > Aerobium. The sequence goes on from JAEWFU010000027.1 coordinate 3,155, forward strand.
TCTCACCGGCTGCATTGCGCTTGCCGCGTTCTCCGCGGCAGCGCAGGACAATACGGACGTGCTCGAAGGTCTCGAGGTTCCCGGCCTGTCGAGTTTCGCGCCGCCGACCACGCAAGGTCCGCTCGCAACCAGCGGCCAGGGCGAGGTAACGCTTTCGGCGCATCTGACAGAGGGCGGACCGGAGATCACGCGCGGCCTCGTCTGGCGTGTGTTCCGTCCCCAGGCAGACAGCGAAGGCAAGCTGCCCCTGGTCGCATCGGCACAAGGCGGATCGGGCGTCTTCTCGCTGGAGCCCGGAAGCTATCTCGTTCACGCATCCTTCGGCCGCGCCGGCGCTACCAAGCGCATCACGGTCGGGCGCGATGCGGGGATCGAATCGATCGTGCTCGATGCCGGTGGCCTCAAGCTCGACGCCGTTCTTTCGGGCGGCTTGCGCATCCCCGCCGGCAAGCTGCGGTTCTCGATCTATGACGAACAACCCGATGCGACCGGCGAGCGGCCGCTCATCATTCCCGATGTGAAACCCAACACCGTCGTCAGGCTCAATTCGGGCACGTATCACGTGGTTTCCACCTACGGGGCAGTCAACGCGGTCATCCGCTCCGACATCCATGTCGAGGCCGGCCGGCTCACCGAGGCCACAGTCGAGCACAAGGCCGCCGAGCTGACCATGAAACTGGTGCGCGAGGAAGGCGGCGAGGCCATCGCCGACACGGCCTGGGCGGTGCTGACCGATTCGGGCGACATCGTGCGCGAAAGCGTTGGCGCCTTCGCCTCGATGGTTCTGGCCGAGGGCGACTATGCAGTTGTCGCCAAGAACCGCGACCGTATCTACCAGCGCGAATTCAAGGTCGTGGCTGGCCGCAACCAGGACGTCGAAGTGCTCGCGGTCGAAGAAGAGAGCGACGGCTAAAGTATCCGTGTTGGTCAATGCATTGACGGTTGCCAGGTTCGGTTGTCTGTGACCAATGCGTTTGCGAGGATGACGAGGTTTCGCATGACGGCGGTTATGGCGACCTTTGAAGCCTTTCCGGCGGCCTTGAGCCGATCGTATTTGGCTTTGAGATCAGCGTTGAAGCGGATGGCGACGAGGGCCGGCATGTAGAGGGCTTGTCGGACGTTTGCCCGTCCTGCGCGGATGAATGCGCGGCCGGTCCATTTGCCGGACTGGCGAGTGGCGGGAGCGAGGCCGGCGAGCGATGCGGCCTGGCCGTTTTCGAGCGTGCCGAGCTCGGGCATGTCGATGAGCAGGGCGAAGGCGGTGATCGCCGAGATGCCGGGGATGGAGACGAGGATGCCGAACCGGCGCGCCAAGGCCGGATCGGCCTTGATGATCGCCATGATCTCGGCCTCGATGGCCGCCATCTGGCGCTCGATCTGCCTGAGCTGCTCGCCATTGTGGCGTTTGAGGATGGCCAGGGTGAGGTTTTTCGCCCTGTTCTTCGTCGCCGTGCGGTTCTTCACCAACGCCTCGCGGGCCATGTGCAGGTCCTTGAGATCGTTGAGGGCCGGGCTGCGCACCGGCCGCGCCTCGAGGTCAAGCACCGCACCCATGCGGGCCAGCATGGCCGCGTCCAGCCGGTCGGTTTTGGCGAGCCTGCCGGTGGCCTCGGCAAAGCGCCTCGCCTGACGCGGGTTGACCTTGACCAGCGCAAGGCCCGCTTGCGCCAACCTGCGCTCGAAGGCCCTGTGATAGGGACCAGTCGGCTCATAGACGATGCGGCAGCCGGGCTGTCCCAGCCAGTCGATGAAGGCTGCGTGGCCCTTCGTGTCGTTGCCAAAGCGACGGCTTGCGCCGTCGCTGGAGCGGTGGGCGTCGAGATGGTCTTTCGAGATGTCGACGCCGATGGTATCGTTCGTCATCTTTCGCTTGTCCTGTGCTTGTCGTCCGCGGCCCAGCCGCGGGTATCCGTTCAGGCCTCAAGGGAAAGACGAGGGCGATCAAACTTTAGCTCGACCCGTCGAACGGTCAGCGCGTCAACGATCCGACCCTCGCCGCTGCGGGAGGGCGGCTACCCTCTCCCAGCGGTTCCTTTCTCGCCCGTTCGGCAGCAAAAGTCATAAGACAAGCGTGTCGCTGCCGATGGTATTCAGATAGCAGCTCTACACCTGCGCCGCGTCGATTCGCATCGAACACCTCAGCGACGTCATCCTCGGGCTTGTCCCGAGGATCTACTGCTCTGACAGGTTGGCAGATCCTCGGGACAAGCCCGAGGATGACGTCGTCAATATGAAGCCGACAACGCGCAACACACTTTAGCGCTATCGAGGGGACACGCGATACTTCAAAGGCGCGCATTGCCCATACGGCGGTGCAGGACTGCGTCCGGATTGCCCGGACCAATAGGTTTGAAGCCCGCGTGCCCCCGTTTGACAGTCCACCGCCGCGCTTCCGGTCTCCCCCCAACTCTGCTAACAGCGTGGCCACAAGGCAGGCGGGCCGCATCACAGTGAACAGGAAGACATGCAATTCATCGATCTGGGCGCTCAACGGGAGCGCATTCGCGACAAGCTCAAGGCTGCGATCGACGGAGTCGTCGATGACGGCCGATACATCCTCGGGCCGCAGGTAGCCGAATTCGAGAAGGCGCTGGCAAACTATGTCGGCGTCAAGCACGTGGTTGCCTGCGCCAACGGCACCGACGCCCTGCTGCTGCCGCTCATGGCCTACGGTGTCGGCCCGGGTGACGCGGTTTTCTGCCCCTCCTTCACTTTTGCTGCCACCGCTGAAGTCGTCGCGCTGAGGCAGGCCGAGCCCGTCTTCGTCGAGATCGACCCCGACACCTACAATATCGCCCCCGCCAGCCTTGAGGCCGCGATCGAGATGGTCAAGGCGGAAGGTCGGCTGACGCCGCGCGCCATCATCCCCGTCGATCTCTTCGGCCTTGCCGCCGACTATTCCGCGATAACGGCGATCGCCGAGCGGCACGGGCTTGCCGTGATCGAGGACGCCGCCCAGGCCATCGGCGGCAAGCTCGGCAACGGCATGTGCGGCAGCTTCGGCCAGGTCGGCTCGACCAGCTTCTACCCCGCGAAGCCGCTGGGCTGCTACGGCGACGGCGGCGCGATGTTCACC
>JAEWFU010000498.1 GCA_023388675.1 Pseudomonadota bacterium
GCAGCATCAAAAGCTTGTAGAAATCCGTATCGAGCAGGCTGCGCACGATCGGGTCGAGCTTCCAGGTATGGTTGTAGACCCTGCGGGCGATGTCTGTCTTGGGCATGTGCGGTCTCGGTTGCGATGGCGCTTGTCGGTGCGAGCGGACCCCATGGAGACTGCCTTGTCAATGCGGGCGTCGCGAGGATCGTTTGCGCCAAGGATGCGCGGAACCGCGACATATGCTTGCCCGTTTCGTTCGGGGGAATCGAGGCACGGTCATGCAGGAACTTCACCGCATATTCTTCGGGGAAGCGGACACCGCGACAGTCTTCTTCTTCATCGAGATCGTCTTCAGGACGGTCGTCATGTACGTCTACACCATCTTTCTCGCCCGCCTTGTCGGCAAAGGCGGCATAGGGCAGATCGGCCCGTTCGAGTTCGTGCTGGTCATCGCGGTGGGTTCGGCCGCTGGCGACCCGATGATCTATCCGGATGTGGCGCTGCTGCACGGCATTGCGGCGATCACCGTCGTGATCCTGCTGCATCGCCTGACGACGGCGGTGCTCAATCGACACCGCAGGCTGGAACATCGGCTCGAGGGCGAGCCGCTGCTGGTTGTCGACAACGGGACTGTCCGTGAAGAACAGCTCGGCGCGGGTGCGCTGACGAAACGCGAGCTGTTTGCCTTGCTGCGGCAGGCCGGCATCCGCCACACCGGCGAGATCGAATATGCCTGGTTCGAGCCCTCGGGTCATCTGAGCGTGTTCCGGCGTCGGGGCGCGGGGGAGGCGGAGGCGGAGGCGGAGGGCGTCTCGACCTTTCCCGGCAACGACTGAAACCGCATCGCTATTGTGCGGGCGAGGATTCGGACTAGAATGCTCCCGAAAGGGCGCGTCCGCGTCCGGTTCCCCCTTGACGACAGAATGCGGAGCATTTGACCATGGAAAAGCGCAGGCTTGGCCGCACGGATATTTTTGTCTCGAAAATCTGCTTCGGCACGATGACTTTCGGCGAGCAGAACACGGAGGCCGAAGGCCATGCCCAGCTCGACCTGGCGCTGGATCGCGGCGTGAACTTCATCGACACCGCCGAACTCTACCCCATCCCGCCCAAGGCGGAGACACAAGGGCGCACCGAGCGCTATATCGGCAACTGGATGAAGGCGCGGGGCAACCGCGACAAGGTGGTGCTGGCGACGAAGGTGGTCGGGCGCACGGCCAATGAATGGTTCAGGGGAGGGCGCCCGTCCAAGCTGGTGCGCGCCGACATCATGGATGCCATCGACAAGTCGCTGCAAAGGCTGCAGACCGATCATGTCGATCTCTATCAGATCCATTTTCCCGACAGGCTGGTGCCGTGGGGCTCGTGCCCGACGCGGGTAGGCAAATGGCCCGCCAGGCGCGCCGATGACGAGACGCCGGTTGCCGAGACGCTGGCCGTATTCGAGGAACTCGTGAAGGCGGGCAAGATCAGGCATCTCGGGCTTTCCAACGAAAGCGCCTGGGGCGTGATGAAATTCGTCGCCGAGGCGGAGAAGGGCGTCGGTCCCCGCGTCGTCTCGCTTCAGAACGCCTACAATCTGGTCAACCGCACCTTCGAGGTGAATCTGGCCGAAGTGTGCGATCGCGAAGAGGTGGGCCTGCTTGCCTATTCGCCGCTGGCGCAGGGCTACCTGACCGGCAAGTACGACGATGGCGCGCTGCCGGAAGGTTCGCGCAAGCAGCTCTTCGACCGGCTGCAGCGCTACGAGACGCCGGGTGCGGCCGACGCTTACAAGGCATACAACGCTCTTGCGCGCGAGTTCGGCATGGAGCCGGCGCTGTTTGCCAACGCTTTCGTGACGCACCAGCCGTTCGTCGCCTCGAACATCATCGGCGCGACATCGCTCGCGCAGCTCGAGGTGGCGCTCGATTCGGCCGACGTGACCTGGACCGAGGAGATGCAGAAGGCCGTCGATGCGATCCATCAGCAGCGCGGCAACCCTTGCCCCTGACGGCAGGCGCGTTAAGTCTTCGTTAACTATCCGGGCGCAGCATTTTCGGGAGGAGGAGCAACCTCAGGAGAACAGGCCATGTTCTACTCGGGATTTCCTCTTCCGCACACCGCTGCGGCACTTGGTTTTCTTCTGCCGGTGACCGGCCTTCCAGTCGCTGCCCATGACGCCGAGAGCGGCTGGACCTATCCGCTCTCGTGCTGTTCCGACTACGATTGCCGCGAGGTGGCGGACGCGGACGTGCTGGAGCGTCCGGAAGGCTACGTCATCAAGGTCACCGGCGAGGTGATTCCAATGACGTCGCGCAAGGTGAAGCCGTCACCGGACGGCGTGTTCCACTGGTGCTCGGTTGCCGGGCGCGACGACGGCGCGACGATCTGCCTGTTCGTGCCGCCGCGCGGTTTCTGAAACGGCGCGGGCAGGGAGCCCGGTCGATCGCCGGTTCTTGGCATTGCCGCATACAAGGCCTATTCAATGCAAGGTGTGTCCGCGACGGACGGGACCGGGCCGGAGGATCGATGCTCAGAATCGAGAAGGTTGCCATCTCCGACATCTACGTGCCGACGGCGAGGCGCAAGACGCTGCATCCCGACACGGTCCGGTCGCTGGCCGAGGACATCCTCGAGAATGGCATGAAGGCGCCCATTCAGGTGCGCAAGGATACGAACCGCTACGTTCTGGTGGAAGGCCTGCACCGGCTGGAAGCGGCGAAGTGGCTCGGCGAGTCGACGATCGACAGCTATCTGGTTCAGGCGCGGCGGCACTGAATCCTTTCGCCGTTCATGCGGCTGCTGAAGCGCGAGACCTGCAATGATCTATGTATGCCCGATGACGAAGGTGGACGAGACGGTGACGGCCGCAGGGGCACTGCGGCTGGTGACGCTGCTCAACGGCGGCACGCCGTTCGAGCGGCCGGCCTCCATAGTGCCCACGAATCACATGTTTCTGTCGATGAACGACATCGTTGAGGATCATCCCGAGATGGTGGCGCCCGCCCGCGATCACGTCGAGACGCTGCTCGGCTTCGTACGCGGCTGGGACCGTGCAACCCCGCTGGTCATCAACTGCTTCGCCGGCATCAGCCGTTCGACGGCTTCGGCCTACATCGCCGCGGCGGCACTCAATCCGGACCGCGACGAAACCGAGCTCGCCTGGACCCTGCGCCGGCTCTCCCCATCGGCCACGCCCAATGCGCGGCTGGTGCGCCACGCGGATGCGATACTCGGTCGCAACGGGCGGATGGTTTCTGCGATCGAGGCGATAGGGCGCGGTGCCGACGCCTTCGAAGGGGAGCCTTTCGCGCTGCCTGTCGACCGCTGAAACCGCCGCCGCGCACCTGACGCGGCGGTCTGCCGGACTGCGGCCATTCCGCTGCGTAAACGCCCGAATGAACGCTGTGTTCAGCATTCGGGACGCATGGAAATCGGGCCAATGTTTGACTTGCTTCGCGGGAACGCCTGCGCTAACCCTCGCCGCGTTGCAACAAGCCTCTGCCGCACCGGGCCTCGCCGGAGAATTTGTCGCGGTGTTGTCCCGGTTCGGTGCTATAGACTTGGCCGGGTGATGGCCAACGGAAAACGACTATGAGCGAACTTCTCAGTTCATATCTGCCCATCGTGATTTTCATCGGCGTCGCGCTCGTCGTGGGACTGGCGCTGATCGTAGCGCCGTTCCTGGTGGCGTATCGCAATCCGGACCCGGAAAAGCTTTCGGCCTACGAATGCGGCTTCAA
>JAEWFU010000523.1 GCA_023388675.1 Pseudomonadota bacterium
CCATGGCCGAAGATGTCGTAGCGCGTCCCCGTATCGGGCGCGAGGAAATAGCTCATGTTCTCGACGATGCCGAGCAAAGGTACGTCGACCTTGTGGAACATGTTCAGGCCCTTGCGGGCATCGATCAGCGCCAGGTCCTGCGGTGTCGAGACGATGACCGCGCCGGCAAGCGGAACGGCCTGCGCCATGGTGAGCTGCGCGTCGCCGGTGCCGGGCGGCATGTCGACGACGAGAACGTCGAGCGCGCCCCATTCGACCTCGCGCAGCATCTGCGTCAGCGCCGACATCACCATCGGCCCGCGCCAGATCATCGGCGTCTCCTCGTCGACGAGGAAGCCCATCGACATGACCTTGAGCCCGTAATTCTCCATCGGCTTCAGGATCTTGCCGTCCACCGTCTGCGGCCTGCCGGAGATGCCGAGAAGCCGCGGCATCGAGGGGCCGTATATGTCGGCATCGAGAATGCCGACCTTGAGCCCGTTGGCCGCGAGACCGAGCGCGAGATTGACTGCGGTCGTCGACTTGCCGACACCGCCCTTACCCGATGCGACCGCGATGATCGCCTCGACGCCCGGAACGCCGGCCTTGCCGCGCTGGGCACCGGAGGGCGCAGCCTTGGCGGGCGCGGGACGAGGCGGCGCGGCCGGCCGGGGCGGTGGTGGAGGTGCCGCTTCCATGCCGCCGCCCTTCTTTTCGGCCGTCAACGCAACGACGGCGCCCTCGACGCCCGGCATCGCCTTGACCGCTCGCTCGGCAGCGGCGCGCAGTGGCTCCAGTGCTTGCGCGCGATCGGCAGGCACCGTGACGGAAAAGAACACCTTGGAATTGGCGATGAAGATGTCGGAGACCAGCCCCAGCGAGACGATGTCGCCTTCGAAATCGGGGCCTTTGATCGTCCTGAGCGTTTCGAGGACGGCTTCCCTGGTGACGGTCATGGCTGTTCTTCTGTTCGTTGGCTGCACCTGAGATAGTGCAAATCGCGAGCCGAACCAAGCCGCCCGCGGGGCTTGCCTGCCAACTACGGCAAAGATGCCCATCACCGTGTCCGAATCGCGCCGCACCATCCGTCCTCGGGTGCCAAGGGTAGCAGCCAGCCAACCCAAGGAGGAAGACATGATGAAGATCAGCACGGGCGAGGCGCGTCACGGCGGCGATGATGAAGATGGTCAAGCTGGATGTCGCGGGGCTTGAAGAGGCGGTGCGCGGATGACAGCGACTGCCGCTGCAGGCTTTTCCTGACACCACGGTGGAGGCAGCCGCTACCCGGCCGCAGAGCCGAAGGCAATCGATGCAGCCGTGAGCGACAGAAACGAAAAAGGCCGGGATTGACCCGACCCTTCCCTACGTCCCGCCGGCGATGCCAGTTCATCCGTGGTCATCGGGAGGACGATTGCACGTTGGCTCCGTTTATAGACAGCCAATATGTCTGCCATGTGACGCGTACCTGAACCGCGTCCGCCCGCCTGCAACGTGCAAGGTCCGCGTACCGGCGTGGCCGATTGACAAGCCGCTCTCCCTCGAAACACTCTGCGGCCATGGACTCTCTCGACAACGCCATCCACAATCTTCCCTGCTGGCAAGGCGATATCACGATTTCTCCGCTCCATGGCGGACTTTCCAACGAGAACTTTCTCGTCGTCGACGATGCGGGCAAGCACGTCGTGCGGTTCGGCGACGACTACCCTTTCCACCATGTTCATCGCGAGCGCGAGAGGATGACGGCCCGCGCGGCCTATGAAGCAGGCTTCGCCCCTGCGCTTGAGTTCGCGCAGCCAGGCGTGATGGTCAGCCAGTTTCTCGGCGCGAAAACCTACGGCCCGGAAGACGTGCGGGCCAATATCGGCCGTGTCGCCGCGCTTATGCGCGGTTTCCATACGACGATGCCGTTCCACGTGACCGGCGCAGGATTCATCTTCTGGGTATTCCACGTGATCCGCGACTACGCGCGCACGCTGGAAGCCGGCAACAGCCGCAAGGTTGCCGACCTGCCGGGCTACCTCGCGCTTGCCGAAGAGATGGAGAAGGCTCAGGTACCTCTGCCGATCGTCTTCGGGCATAACGACCTGCTGCCCGCCAATCTGCTCGACACCGGCGACCGGCTCTGGCTGATCGACTTCGAATATGCCGGCTTTTCGACCGCCATGTTCGACCTTGCCGGCCTGTCGTCGAACGCCGGCTTCTCGACCGAACAGTCGGAAGCGTTGCTGGAGGCGTATTTCGGTGTGCAGCCCTCGCCGGAACTGAAGCGCTCGCTCGCCGCCATGCAATGCGCATCGCTGCTGCGCGAGGCGATGTGGAGCATGGTATCGGAACTTCACCTCGATACGCCGGGCGTCGATTTCGTCGCTTACAGCGAAGAAAACCTGGAGCGCCTTGCCGCCGCGCTCGACACCTATCGTTCGACCTACGGAAAGCCCTGACATGAGCCTCCCTTCGCACGCGCAGATCGTTGTCATCGGCGGCGGTATCATCGGTTGCTCGACCGCCTATCATCTGGCCCGCGACCACAAGGTCGATGTGGTGTTGCTGGAACAGGGCAAGCTCACCTCGGGTTCGACCTGGCATGCCGCCGGGCTCGTCGGGCAACTGCGCTCGTCTGCCTCGATTACGCGGGTGCTGAAATACTCGGTCGACCTCTACAAGGGGCTGGAGGCCGAAACGGGCCTCGCCACCGGCTGGAAGATGACCGGCTGTCTGCGGCTCGCAACAAACGAGGACCGTTGGACGGAATTCCGGCGGCTGGCGACCACCGCAAAGAGCTTCGGCATGGAGATGCACCTCGTCTCGCCGGACGAGGTCAAGCGCCTGTGGCCGCTGATGGACACCAGCGATCTTGTGGGTGCGTCGTGGCTGCCGACCGACGGGCAGGCAAGCCCGTCCGACATCACGCAGTCGCTCGCCAAGGGTGCGCGCATGCACGGCGCGAAGATTTTCGAGGACGTGCGCGTCACCGGCTTCGAGATGGACGGCAAGCGCATCGTCAAGGTGAAGACCACACAGGGCGACATAATCTGCGAGAAGGTAGTCAACTGCGCCGGTCAATGGGCGCGGCAGGTGGGCGTGATGGCCGGCATCAACGTGCCGCTGCAGCCGGTGAAGCATCAGTACATCATCACCGAGGCGATCGACGGACTTTCGGCCGACGCGCCGACGATCCGCGACCCGGACCGTCGCACCTATTTCAAGGAGGAGGTGGGCGGACTGGTCATGGGCGGCTACGAGCCAAACCCGCAGGCCTGGACGACTGGTGACGTGCCCGACGATTGGGAATTCCGCCTGTTCGACGACGATTTCGACCATTTCGAACAGCACATGACACAGGCCATCGCGCGCGTTCCCGCGCTCGAAACCGCCGGCGTCAAGCAGATGATCAACGGCCCGGAG
>JAEWFU010000066.1 GCA_023388675.1 Pseudomonadota bacterium
ACGTCCTGAAGCATCAGGAAGAAGGACGGCTGCAGGCTGAAGCCTTCGATGTTGGCCGTCGTGACCGCGCCCTGCACCCAGTTGGCGACGAACACCCAGGGCGCGTCCTCGTGCACGATCTCCTGCAGTTGCTGGTAGAGCGTCGCGCGCTCCTCCGACTCGACCGAGACGCGGGCCTGGTTGAGCAGTGCGTCGACCTCGGGATTGGAATAGTAGCCGGAGTTGAAGCCGCCTTCGGAGGGGAATGCCTCCGTCCGCAGGGTCAGGAAGGGCAGCGTGTCGGGATCGTTGGTCATCCACGCCATCTCGGCCATGTCGGCCTTGCCTTCGAGGCCGGGGTTCACCTGCCCGAGGAAGGTGTTCCACTCATAGGTCTCGATCTTCACGTTCATGCCGACGGCGGCCAGATCCGCCTGGATCGCGGTGCCCATGGCGACCGGGTCGAGCATGCCGGAGCCGCCTTCGGTGACGTAGAAGGTGATCTCCTCGCCGTCGTAACCCGCTTCGGCCAGCAGCTCGCGCGCCTTGTCGGGGTCGTAGGGATAGGGCTCGACCTCTTCATTGTAGGCCCAGGCGAAGGCCGGCGGAATCGGGCCCGCCGCGACCTCGGCGGTTCCCTGCAGCACGTCGGTGACGAGCGATTCCTTGTTGATCGCGTAGTTCGCCGCCTGTCGTACGGCCTTCTCCGCGAAGGGGCCTTCCTTCATGTTGAGGATGAGGAACCAGACGTGCGGGCCGGCCTGCTCATGCACCTGGAAGTCGGGCGCGTCGCGGAACTGGGCGACCGAATCCGGCGGCACCTCGACCATGATGTCGAGCCCGCCTGACAGCATCTCGGCGACGCGTGTGTTGGCGTCGGTGATCGGGCGGAAGACGATCGCCTCCGGCGCCGGGGCGCCACCCCAATAGTCCTCGTTGCGGGTTACGACAACACGCTGGTTGCCCTGCCATTCCTCGAATTTGTAGGCGCCGGTGCCGACGGGGTTGCGCCCGAAATCCTTGCCGCTCGCTTCGACGGCGGCGGGTGAAACCAGCAGGCCGGTGGGATAGGCGAGGTTGGAGAGGAAGGGCGCGAACGGCTCGTTCAGCTTGAATTCGACCGTCGTGTCGTCGACCGCGGTCACCTCCTCGACTGCGGAGAAGAAGAACGCAAGCGGGAAGGGGCCGGTGTCGTGGAAGGGGTGCTCCTCGTCGAGCATGCGGTCGAAATTGAACTTCACCGCCTCGGCGTTGAACGGCGTGCCGTCGTGGAAGGTGACGCCTTCGCGGAGCTTGAAGGTGTAGGTGAGGCCGTCTTCGGAAATCTCCCAGCTCTCGGCGAGCGAGGGCTCCACCTCGAGCGAGCCGTCGGCGAAACGGACCAGCCCGTCATAGACGTTCACCAGGATACGGAAATCGTTGACCGCCGTGACCGCATGCGGGTCGAGCGACTGCGGTTCGGCGATCTGCCCGACCACGATCACGTTGGGCGGTGTCTGGGCGAAGGCGGCTGGCGCGATCGCCAATGCGCATGCGGCCGCCAGCGCGGCAAGTACGCGTCTCATGGGGATTCTCCGTTCGTCGTTCCGCTGCGTTATGGGGATAATTAATCACTATAATTTGCGATAGGCAACGATTTATACATATAAATTGCCGGGCGCTGGTGGCGACATGTGCAATGCGATCTGCAGGAGGATCAGGTGTCAGGCGGAAAAGCGGAGATCGACGGCCGGCGGATGAAGGCGATCTTCGACGCCATCAACGGCTTCGGACGCCTGCCGGACATGCCGGGCTGGAACCGCCCCGGCCTGTCGGACGAGGACATGGCGGTGCGCCGCTGGTTTGCCGGACGCATGGAAGCGGAGGGGCTTCGCGTTTCGGTCGACGGCGCGGCCAACGTTTCCGGGCGGCTCGGGCCGGAAGGTGGGCCTTCCGTGATTCTGGGCTCGCATCTCGACACGGTGCCGTCCGGCGGCGCTTTCGACGGCGCGCTCGGGGTCGCGGTCGCGCTCGAATGCGCGCTTGCCATGCGCGATGCGGGGTTGGCGCTGGCCCGTCCGGTGGAGGTGATGGCCACCAGCGAGGAGGAGGGCAGGTTCGGCGGCATGCTGGGCTCGTGGGCGCTGGCCGGGCTGGTGACGGAGGAATGGCTGGCGGCGGCCGTCGATGCTGACGGGGTGCGCCTCGCCGATGCGCTGGCAGCCCACAATCTCGATGCGGCCGGCGTGATCGCATCCGCGCGGCCGATGGGTTCGATCAAGGCGTTCCTGGAACTGCATGTCGAGCAGGGGCCGGTGCTCGAATGCGCCTCGATCCCGGTCGGGATTGCCGACCGCGTCTCCGGCGTGGTGTATCTCGGCGTGACGCTGCGCGGCGTCGCCAACCATTCGGGCACCACGCCGATGGAGATGCGCGCCGATGCCTTCGCCGGGCTGGCCGAAATCGCGGCCGGCTTTCCGGGGCTCATCGCGCGCCAGGGGACGGAGCAGTCGCGGATCACTATCGGCAAGGTCGAGCTGGTCCCGAACTTCCCGCATACGATTCCGGGCGAGGCGTGTTTCTCGGTGATCGTGCGCGACACGGAAAGCGCTGCCATGGAGCGGTTGTCCGCCGGCGTGCGCGATCTCGTTGCGAGCGCATCTGCCCGCCACGGACTTACCAATGAGATCGTCGAACACAGCCATATCGCGCCGGTGATGCTCGACGCGGAAGTGGCGGACCTGTTGCGTCGCGAGGCGGAGACGCTGGGCCTGCCGTCGATGGTGATGCCGTCGGGCGCGGGGCACGACGCACAGACCATGCAGACCCTGTGCCCCGCGGGGTTGATCTTCGTGCCCAGCCGTGGCGGGCTAAGCCATGCGCCGGACGAATGGACCGACTGGGAGGCGGCGGTGGCCGGGGCGCAGCTGATGCTTGCCGCCGCCGTGCGGCTGGCATGCGAATGACCGAAGCCGGGCTCTGTTGAGACGGCCGGCGGGAACTTTCGGCCGGTTGCCGCATTGCAGAACCAAGCGAAGGGAGCGACATGGGTATCCGAGAATTCCGCCGGGACTATCTGACCCGGCCCATCTTCCGTTGGGCCGGCGGTGTGCTGCCGCCGATCTCCGACACCGAGCGTGAGGCGATCGACGCCGGCACCGTGTGGTGGGACGGCGAACTTTTCACCGGCAATCCCGACTGGCAGAAACTGCTCGACACGCCGCCGGCGGTGCTGTCGCCGCGCGAACAGGCCTTCATGGACGGGCCGGTGCGCGAACTCTGCGCGATGGTCGACGACTGGAAGATCGCCTGGCAGGACCGCGATCTGCCGCCGGAGGTCTGGGACTTCATGCGCAGGAACAGGTTCTTCGGCATGATCATCCCGGAGAAATATGGCGGGCTCGGCTTCTCGAACACGATGCATTCCGAGGTGGTGCGGACCATCTCGTCGGCAAGCGTGGTGGCCGGCGTCACCGTCATGGTGCCGAACTCGCTGGGGCCGGGCGAGCTGCTGATGCATTTCGGCACCGAGGCGCAGAAGGACTACTGGCTGCCACGTCTGGCCGAAGGCTCGGAAATACCCTGTTTCGGGCTTACCTCGGAGGATGCCGGTTCGGACGCTGCCGCGATGACCGACAGCGGCGTCGTGGAATATGGCCAGCACGAGGGCCAGAAGGTGCTCGGCATCCGCCTGAACTTCCACAAGCGCTACATCACGCTGGGGCCGGTCGCGACCGTGATGGGCCTCGCCTTCAAGCTCCATGATCCCGACGGGTTGCTCGGCGGCGAGAAGGAGCGCGGCATTACCGTCGCCTTGCTGCCGACCGCGACGCCGGGCGTAAGCCACGGCGAACGCCATATCCCGCAATTCACCCATTTCCAGAACGGACCGCTCTACGGCAAGGACGTCTTTATTCCGCTCGAATGGATACTGGGCGGCGAAGAGCAGGTCGGGCAGGGCTGGAAGATGCTGATGACGGCGCTGGCGGCCGGCCGCGGCATCTCGCTGCCGTCGCAGTCGGCGGCTTCGGCGGCGATGTGCGCCCGGGCGACCGGCGCCTATGCCCGCGTGCGCCGCCAGTTCAACGTGCCAATCGGCATGTTCGAGGGCATCCGCGTGCACCTCGCCGATCTTGCCGCCAACGCCTATCTCATTGACGCTGCGCGCCGGCTGACGGTTGCGGCGCTCGACCGTGGCGATAAGCCGTCGGTGATCTCGGCGATCATGAAATATCACGCCACGGAGCGCATGCGTCAGTCGATCGAAAAGGCGATGGACATCCACGGCGGCAAGGCGATCATCGACGGTCCGCGCAACTATCTCGGCGGGCAGTATCGCTCCGTGCCGATCGGCATCACCGTGGAAGGCGCCAATATCCTCACCCGCAACCTGATGATCTTCGGCCAGGGCGCGATCCGCTCGCATCCCTATATGCTGAAGGAACTTGAGGCGCTTTCGGAGGCAGACAAGGACAAGGGTCTCGACGCGTTCGACCGCAGCTTCTGGGCGCATGCCGGTCATTCGATCGCCAATGCCGGGCGTGCATTCCTGCGCGGCTGGTCGGGCGCGCTGTTTGCACCGTCGCCAAAGGATGTGGGCATGCCGCACCACTGGCAGCGGCTTTCGCGCTATGCCTCTGCCTTTGCGCTGATCTCCGATCTGGCGCTTCTGACGATGGGCGGTGCGCTGAAACGTAAGGAGATGATCTCGGCGCGGCTCGGCGATATCCTGTCGGAGCTCTATCTGCTGGGTGCAGTGCTGAAGCGCTATGAGGACGAGGGTAGGCAGAAGGCCGACCGCGCAATCGTCGACTACATCATGGTGACGGGCGAAGAGCGCATCTGCGCCGCCTTCGACGGCGTGCTCGACAATCTGCCGGCGCGCTGGGCGGCGTGGATGACGCGCATCGTCGCGTTCCCGTTCGGCATCGCCCACCGAGCGCCGTCCGACAGGCTGACGGACAAGGTTGCCGCGACATTGATGACCCCCTCGGCGCAGCGCGACCGGCTGACGCCGGGGCTCTATCTCGGCGAAGGCCATGAAAGCCACGCACTCAAGGATCTGGAGCACGCCTTTCAGGCGGTGATGGACGTGGAGCCGATCGAAAAAAAGATGCGGGCCGCGGAAATCCGCGACCCCGAGGAAGCACGCGAGCGCGGCGTCATCGACGCGGCGGAGTTCGGGCGGCTGGCGGAAACCGCCGAGGCGGTCCGGCGTGTCGTCGCCGTGGATGCCTGGCCGATGGAAGACGTCTCGCCGCTGGCCGACCAGCATCGAAAACCGGCGCCGAAGCGGACCCGGACAGCCAAGCCGCGGCGCGAGGCGGCGGAGTAGCCTTCCGGCGCTATTGCCGCGCCTGCGGCATCTGGCGCGCAGCGCGGCGCATCGAGTGCGGCGGCAAACCGAACTGCCGCACGAAGGCGCGGCGCATGCGCCCGGCATCCCCGAAACCGGTCGTCAGTGCGATCCGGTCGAGCGGTTGGGCGCTCGCCTCGACTGCGGTCCTGGCGGTCTCCAGCCGCAGCCGCTCGACCGCCTTGGCCGGCGTGGTGCCGGTCTCGGCGGTGAAGGCGCGCGCGAAGTTGCGGGGGCTCATCGCCGCGCGATCGGCCAGGCGCTCCACCGTCAGCGTCTCGCCGATATGGGCGCGCATCCAGTCGATCAGGTCCGCAAAGCGGCCGCTGCGTCCGCCCAGCTCGACGATGGCCGAGAACTGCGACTGGCCGCCCGGCCGGCGTTGATGCACGACGAGCTGCTGGGCGACGCGGCGAGCGATGTCCGGCCCCAGATCCTCCTCGATCAGGGCAATCGCCAGGTCGATCCCGGCCGAAATGCCGGCCGACGTCCAGACGCCACCATCGCAGATGAAGATGCGCTCGGCATCGAGCCGGACATTCGGATAGCGGCGGGCGAAGTGGTCGGTGCTGTCCCAGTGCGTGGTCGCGCGGCGGCCGTCGAGGAGGCCGGCTTCCGCCAGCAGGAACGCGCCGGAGCAGACGCTTGCGATGCGGCGCGCCTCTGCCTGCCGCAGCCAGCCGACGATCTCCTGCATCGCGGCCATCGACCGCACGATCTCGCCGCCGGAAACCAGAATTGTGTCGTACTCGGCGTCGTCGAGAGGGGCGGCATCGAGGCCGAGGCCGGAGGAGCTTGGCACCTTGCCTCCGCCTTCCGGTCCCAGCACCGTCAGCGCGTAGCTGCCGGGGCGAAAGCGGTTGGCGATCTCGAACGCGGCGACGGGCCCGGTCACGTCCAGCATCTGGAAGCCGGGATGGAGGATGACGGCAATGGCGTGGTTCATGGCAGTTTTTGCCCGATTTATGTCATATCGGACAAATCGTAGCAGCAGTAGCATCGACGTCAAGTTTCGCGGCCTTGCGGCGATGGAGGTGCATGATGATGCTGAAGACGATCTCGGTGGGCGCGTTGGCGATTGTCGCCATCGCAGCAGCCGGAGGACTGGGCTGGCTGTACAGCCTGCCGCCGGCCCCGCCGGCCATGGCCGCCCCTGCGGTGCCGGCCGAGGAAACGCAAGCGATGCTGGAAGCGCTGAAGCCGCCGAAGCGCGAACGGCCGGTGATCGCGGTCATCGGCATCAACGACGCGACGGAGACCACGGACTACCTGATGCCCTACGGCATCCTGCGCCGCGCCGACATCGCGGACGTATCGCTGGTGGCGACCGAGGCCGGCCCGGTGTCGCTCTACCCGGCGCTGGCGGTGGAACCGGACACGACGATCTCGGCCTTCGATGCGCAGCATCCGGAGGGTGCGGACTATGTGATCGTGCCGGCGATGAGCCGCGACGACGACCCGGTCGCGCTCGGCTGGATCAGGAGCCAGGTCGCAAAGGGCGCGGTGGTCGTCAGCGTCTGCGCCGGCGCAAAGGTGGCCGCCGCCGCCGGGCTGCTCGACGGCCGGCAGGCGACGACGCACTGGTATTATCTCAGCAAGCTGCTCAGCCGCAGCCCCACGATCGAATATGTGGCGGACCGGCGCTTCGTCATCGACGGCGGTGTTGCGACGACCACCGGCATCACCGCGTCGGTGCCGATGATGCTGACGCTGATCGAGGCCATCGCCGGACGACAAAAGGCTGTCGAGGTGGCGCATGATCTGGGTGTCGACACGTGGGATGCCCGCCATGCCAGCGCTGCCTTCCGTTTCAACCGCAGCTTCGCGGCGACCGTGATCGGCAACAGCGCCGCGTTCTGGAACCGCGAACAGCTCGCCGTCGCGCTGGAGGAGGGCATGGACGAGGTCTCGCTGGCGCTGGTGGCCGATGCGTGGTCGCGGACCTACCGGTCGCGGGCCCTGACCGTGGCCGACGGGCCGATCACGAGCAGAAACGGCG
>JAEWFU010000246.1 GCA_023388675.1 Pseudomonadota bacterium
GCCGCACCGGCTGGCGCAGCACGGTCTTGAGTTTCTCGGGCGCCGTCTTGCGCGGGTCGGAAATGTAGATTTCGTGATGATGCCCGGTCTCGGCCAGTCCGTTCTCCGGCAGGAAGTCCTCGTGCAGACGGCGCAGCACCAGCCCCTCATCGTCATAGGAGCCGACATGCATGATCTGCACGCTGAGGCCTTCATCGTAAGGCTCGAGCCTCAGCGTCTCCGGCGGCGCGCCGAACTTCGCCTTTGCCTTCTCCACCGCCGCCTCGAACATTGCCGGCGTGATCCACTCCGGCTGCATGATCATCATCGTCCACGACCACGCATCCTTGTCGCGGGTCAGAAAGGTCGACATGTCCTGCGCCCACCACAATCCTTCGAGCGGCATCACCGCATAGTCGCGGCCGAGTTCCTTCTTCGACATGAACTTGAGCGGGTAGCTGACCGAATAGAGCCATTCGACCGCGCGTTTGTAGGCCGGCGCGGTGTTGGGATCGCCACGCCCGTCGACCTTGGCGAACTGCATCGGCGGCACGTCGACCACCGTGAAGCGCCCCGTTGGCGGCTGCCACAGCGCCTTCATCGTCTTCCTGAAATCGACCTTGTCCACTAACGCCGCCTCACCTTCGGCCTGAGCCAGTCAACCAGCGGCGACGGCGTCACGCAAGATGGGCCGCGTCGATCCGTTCGCCGATGCGATCCAGCGGAATCTGCGTCGTCTCAGTCCCTATTCCAAGGCATCACCCTGCGCTGAATCCATTGTAGTGCCAGTGTCAGCAGCACGCCCAGCGCCATGACGACGAACAGGCCCGCATACATCTTCTCCGGGCTCAGCACCTCCCAGTAGTAGAAGGTCATGTAGCCGACGCCCTGCTTGGCGCGCAAAAACTCCACCGAGATGATGACGATCAGCGCCGTGCCGAGCGCCAGCCGCAGACCGGCGAAGATCACCGGCATTGCGGCCGGGATGATCACGTGCCGGAACAGCGCGAAGCCCCGCGCGCCATAGTTTCGGCCGGCCATCAGGAAGACCGGATCGATGTCGCGCACGCCCGCCATGGTGTTGATCGTCATCAGGAAGAACACCGACAGGGCGACGACGACGATTTTCGGGCCTTCGCCGAACGGGTCGGCGAACATCAGCATCACGATCGGGAAGATGGCGATCTTCGGCAGCACGTAGATCGCCGACAGCGTGGTGTCGAGCATCAGGCGCACCGTCTGGTTGATGCCCATGACGATGCCCAGGAGAATGCCGGGGATCGCGCCGATGACGAAGCCCGCGAACACGCGGCCGAGCGTCGCGAAGACGTGGCTTTCGGCGATCAGGCTCCAGGCGCCGGCCCACCCTTCCGCGCCGAGCGCCTGCGGGATCAGCCAGGGCCGGCCGAACAGGCTCGTCTGCGAGAAACGGTCGTAAGAGACGGTAAGATCCCACAGAGCCGCCGCGATCCGTGTCGGCTGAGGAAACCAGAGCGGGCTCAATATCCCCGCATCGACGATCAACTGCCACGCGATCACGGCCGCCACCGGAAAGCCGATCGCCAGCGTCCGCTCGTAGGCCTTGCGGCGGCGCGGCGGGATCGCGCGTCCGATGCGCTCGGCCGCCAGCACGAGCAGCACGAAGTTGCCGAACAGCGCCAGCCACCACAGCGGCCGCCAGAGCCCGCCGGCGTAGAGCGCGAGGTTCCAGGCGACCGCTATCGCTGCCAGCCGCGCCAGCGCGGCGACGAGCGATCCTTTTCCGCGCCGGACGATTGCGGTCTCCGCGTCGGCATGGGTAGTCGGGCTGCCGTCCATCTCACTCACCCCTGCATCTCCATGGCGCGTGTCACTTCCCGTCCGAGCAGGCTCCAGATCTCCCCGCGCAGTTCGGCGAAGCGGGGCGTGTTCAGCGTGTCGATGGTGCGCGGTCGCGGGATGTCGACGTGGAACGTCTCCAGCAGCCGGCCGGGATGCGCGCTCATCACGATCACCCGGTCGCCAAGCAGGATCGCCTCGTCCAGGCTGTGGGTGATGTAGACGACGGTCTTGTGCGTCTCCTCCCAGATGCGCAGCAGTTCGTCCTGCAGCACGATCCGCGTCTGCGCGTCGAGCGCGCCGAGCGGCTCATCCATCAGCAGCACCTCCGGGTCGTTCGCCAGCGCCCTGATGATCGAGACGCGCTGCTTCATCCCGCCGGAGATCTGGCTGGGATAATAGTTGGCGAACTTCGACAGCCCCACCCGTTCGAGCCAGAGCCGCGCCGTCGCCAGCCGCTCTTCCTTGCCGATCCCGCGCATCTGCAGGCCGAACGCGACGTTGTCGATCACCGTCTTCCACGGGAAAACGGCGTATTCCTGGAAGACCACGCTGTTCAGCGGCGTGTCGGGATCGCTGCCCGGCCTGACGGTGATGGTGCCCGACGTATGGCTGTCCAGGCCCGCGAGGATTCGCAGGTAGGTGGATTTCCCGCATCCCGACGGACCGACGATGCAGACGAACTCCCCCTCGCCCACGTCGAGGCTGAAATCGTCGATTGCCGTCACCGGCCCGCGCACCGTCGAATAGATCTTGGTGACGTTGCGGGAAACGATTTTCGGGGGCGTCGCGTCCCGTCGCGGCGCCCCGTTGTCTGCAGTGGTCATCGTGTTCCGATCCGGCTGGCGGCCCGGGCCCGCGTCCAATCCGCCGGCCTCTTGCCCGCTATTCCTTGTGCTCGCCGAGGGCGTTGATCGCGGCCTTGACGAACTGCTCGTCGATCACCTTCGACAGGTCGATCGGCTCTTCGTAGTCGGTGCGGCCGTTCTCACGGTGCACGCGCTCGACGTCGGCGAGCCCGTCGACCGGAATCGTCACGTTCGGATCGTAGATCACCGGGCTGCCCTTGCGCAGCGCCTCCTCGGTCGAGTTGGTATAGGTGAGGTAGGCTTCGATGTTCTCCGCCGACAGGTAGTCGTCGCCCTGCATCAGGCGGGCGGCCTCGGTCAGCGCCAGCACGAAGCGCTCCGCTGCTTCCGGCCGCTCGGCAACGAACTTGCCCGAGCCCACGAATGCGACGGTCATCAGCCCCGGTGTCAGGTCGGTGGCGAGCACCTGGGCGGTCCCCGCCTCGACCATCTGGTCCGAAAACGGCGTTCCTGCCAGCGCCGCGTCGATCGAGCCCGCCTCCATCGCCGCCGGCATGTCCGGGTTGGCGATGTTCATCAGTTCCACGTCGCGGATGGTCAGGTCGGCGCGCTCCAGCGCCTTGGCTGCGAGATATTCGCCGCCGCTGCCCGGCCCGCCGGCCACTGCCACGCGCGTGCCCTTCAGGTCGGCGATGTCGCCGATCTTGCCCTCGTCGGCAAGCGTCTTGCGCACCAGCAGAGCGGTCGGGCTGTTCTCCATCGGCTCGAGCGCGCCCGGTGCGATCACCTTGACCTCGAGACCGCGATTCCAGCTATTCCACAGCGAGGTGACGATCGCGATTCCGCCCACGTCGACCGTGCCCTGGGTCAGGAAGGCGATCGCCTCCGTCCCGGACTTCACTCGCTCCAGTTCCACGTCGAGGCCGTACTTGTCGAACAGGCCCCGCGCCTCCGCCACGTACATGGTGGCGAACTTCATGATCGGCACGTAGGCGACCTTCACCGGCTGCGGCGGATCGAGCGGCGCCGGCGCCTGCGCCGACGCGCTCCATCCCGATGCGAGCAGCAATGCGCCCGCGATAACCCCGCTGAGCCCCGATTTCATGGCAATCCTCCCGATTTATGTTCTTGTCTGGGAATGGAGCCATGCTTCAGCCCGTCCCATCGGAACGGTTTTATGGGCGCAGCCCCATATGTCAACGCAATGTCGAATGCCACGCTACTGCGGCAGCGCCTCTTCGACATACTGCGCCGCATATTCCACGTTCGGCGGGATCGGCTTGATGATGTCGATCAGCACGCCGTTCGGGTCGGCGGTGATGAAGTGACGCTGGCCGAAATCCTCATCGCGCAGCGAGCGCAGCACCGGCAGGCCCGCAGCGACCAGCCGGTCGTGCACCGCATCGACATCCTCGACCTCGAAGTTGAGCAGCAGGCCCGCAACTCGCCCCCTACCCTGCTCGGGGATCGTCTCGTGGCTGCCGTCGAGGATCGCGAGGTTGATCGTATCGTCCTCGCTCGACGTCAGGTGCACGTACCAGTCACTTTCGAACATCGGCTTGAAATTGAAATGCTCGACATAGAACGCGGTCGTGCCGACGACGTCGCCGGTCATGATCACCGGGTAGTAGCTGGCCGCTTTCATGGTCTTCCCTTTCTCTCGTTTTAAACATACAGTCTGTATGTATCCATTCAACTAACATACAGCTGCATGTATGCAAGAAGAAAAATCACAACGCCGGTCCAATCGCGAGCGCACGGAGGCAACGCGCGCCGCGCTGCTCGATGCGGCCCGAAAACTGTTCGTCGAAAAATCCTATGCGGAGACCGGCACGCCGGAGATCGTCGCGGCCGCCGGCGTCACGCGCGGCGCGCTCTATCACCATTTCGCCGACAAGCAGGCGCTCCTGCGCGCCGTCGTCGAAGCTGAGTCGCTGGCCGTGGCCGACGAGGTGGAGAAAGCCGCGCCCGTCAGCCTCGCCCCGCTCGACGCGCTAAGGCTCGGTGGCACAGCCTTTCTCGCGGCGATGACGACGCCCGGCCGCACCCGGCTGCTGCTGCTTGACGGCCCGGCCGTGCTGGGCCGTAGGGCGATGGACGAGATCGAGAGCCGGCACGGCGGCCGCACGCTGCGCGAGGGGTTGACCGCCGCCATGGAAGCCGGCGCGATCCGCCGGCTCCCCATAGACGCGCTCGCCGCGCAGCTTTCGGCCGCCTTCGACCGCGCCGCGCTCGGCATCGAAGCCGGCGCGCATCAGGAAGATCACGTCAAGGTTCTGTCAGCCCTCCTGATCGGGCTCGCCGACCAGTGACGCTACCGTCAGTCCGAGATAGCCGCGTATAGCCCTGCCCAGGCGTCGCTGCAGATCGTCGAAATCTCTCTGCCCCGCATGGATCGCGGCCTCGGACACGCCGCGCGCCAGCGCCATCACGTCCATCCCGGTGCGCTCCGGCTCGGCGACATTCCGGTCACGAAGCACCTCGATGATCAACTCGCGCATGCGCGCCTTGAGCGCGTGTATCTCGTCGTCAAGCTGAAGCTCCGGCTCCTCGCGCTCCAACGCCTGCGCCAGCGCGGGGCGTCGCAGGTGATGGCGCAGGCTTGCCGCCGTCAGCGCATCGATCGCGAAGGAAAGGTCCCTGCCCCTCGCCTCCAGCGCCGCCTGCTCGAAATCGGCCAGCATCTCCTGCCGCATGCGACGGATCAGCTCGGCGAGAACCGCCTGCTTGCCGGGAAAGTATTGGTAGAGCGAGCCCACCGATACGCCCGCCAGCGCGGCGACGTGGTTCGTCGTCAGCCCATGCCCGCCTTCCGTCTCCAGAATGCGAGCAGCCGCCTCCAGGATGGCCGCGCAGGTCGCCCGGCTGCGGCCTTGGCGCGGCGTCTTGCGGGGGTTCAGTCTGGTTTCGTCACTGGTCATCGGATGCGAGTAGAAACGCGAGCAATTGTTCGCATTATTGTCGCAGGCAATTCATGGTCAACCCGGACGGAAAATTTATGCCCGGCAGATTCGACTTTCACGGCAGGACGGTGCTCGTCACCGGAGGCGGGCGCGGCATCGGCCTCGAAATGACGCGGCAACTCGCAGCGAAAGGCGCCCGGGTGGTGGTGGTTGGCCGCAATGCCGACGCGCTAGCGGCCGTCACGGCCGAGCTCGGCGACGCCGTGGCGACAAGACAGGCCGACCTGGGAGCCCCGGGCGCAGTGCCGTCGCTGGCGGCATGGATGCGTGAAAGCCATCCGGATTGCAGCGTCCTCGTCAACAACGCCGCGATCATGCATCACCTCGATCTGACGACGCACAGCCTCGATCGGCTCGATACGATCGACGCGGAGGTCGCAATCAACGTGACCGCACCGCTGCAGCTCGCCGTGGCGATGCTGCCGCTGTTGCGCATGCACCGCTCGGCGGCGGTCGTCAATGTCACCTCGGGCCTCGCCATCGCGCCCAAGCGTGAGGCGGCGGTCTACTGTGCCACCAAGGCTGCGCTGCGCAGCTTCACCCGTTCGCTGCGCGATCAGTGCCGTGCTTCGGGCCTGCCGATACAGGTTTCGGAAGCGGTGATGACGCTCGTCGACACCACGCTTTCGCGCCCCGGCGCGGTGCGCAAATATCCGCCGGCTCGCGCCGCCGCCGACCTTATCGCCGGGGTCGAGCGCGGGCAGGACGAAATCTGGATCGAAAAGACGAAGCTGCTGCGCGTCGTCCATCGCCTCTCCCCCGGCCTCGCCTACCGCATCATGCGCGACCGCTGAAACCGCAATTGTCGAAGGGAAACGTCCCCGATGTCCGAGCTTGCCGCTTTTTCCGCCCAGCTTCTGCGCAGGCCGCGCGAGGTCTCGGCGATCGCGCCCTCCTCGCCTCACCTGTGCCGGGCGATGGCGGCGCAGATTCCGCGCTCGGCCCGCCGGGTCGCCGAATTCGGCCCGGGAACCGGCAACGTGACGCGCGCGATCCTCGACGTCGGCATTGCGCCGACGGACCTCAGCCTGTTCGAGATCAACCCGGCGTTCTGCCAGCTCTTGCGCGCGACCCACCCGGCCGTCGCCGTCTTCAACGAACCGGCCGAGATGCTGGCGCTTGCCGGGCCGGCCCCGTTCGATGCGGTCGTATCCGGCCTGCCGCTGCTGTCGATGTCCGCGGCCACGCAGGAAGCCATCGTCACCGCCGCCTTCTCCGGGCTGGGTGAGGACGGCGTCTACATCCAGTTCACCTACGGTCCCGTCTCGCCGCTGCGTGAAACCATCGCCGCGCGGCTGGGCCTCAGCTACACCCGCACCCGCCGCATCTGGCGCAACCTGCCGCCCGCGACCGTCTATGTTTACCGGCGTGCGCGGCCCACCTCACCCTGAAGGCAGCGTCTTGTCGCCTGCACCCAGCGACCGCTGCATCAGCACCGTATCGACCCACCGGCCGAGCTTGAAGCCCACCGAGGTGAACGTGCCGGCATGGGCAAAGCCCATGCGCCTGTGCAGCGCGATGGAACCCTCATTGCCGCTATTGCCGATCACGGCGAGCATCTGGCGCCACGGTCCCTTTTCGCAGCGCGCGATCAACTCGCCCAGCAGCGCGCTGCCGATGCCCTTTCCCGCAAGCCCGTCGGCGACATAGACGGAATCCTCGATCGAAAACCGATAAGCCGGCCGCGGCCTGTAGGCGGTTGCATAGGCGTACCCCACCACGCGCCCGTCGAGTTCGGCGGCGAGATACGGAAGCCCCGCCGCAAGCACGGCAGCACGCCGCGCCAACATCTCCTCGACCTCCGGCGGCACCTCCTCGAAGGTCGCCAGCCCATGCAGCACATGATGCGCGTAGATCGCCCGGATCGCCGCCATGTCGGCCTCGCCCGC
>JAEWFU010000388.1 GCA_023388675.1 Pseudomonadota bacterium
GTGGCCCGCTGATCGCTTCTTGACTTCCCCCGGCCCCGCCCCTTATATCGCGGCTCCTTCGGAGCCATACGGTTTCGAGCGGGCGCGTAGCTCAGCGGGAGAGCACACCCTTCACACGGGTGGGGTCACAGGTTCAATCCCTGTCGCGCCCACCATCCGCCACCGGCGGATGGTGATACTTCGTCTCATTCTTCCAGACTGAAGATTTGCCTCACGCGCCGGGCGCGCGAAGAGCTTCCACCTTCTCGATCGCCGCCCTCGTCTTCTCGTCGCGGCCGTAGACGTCGTCGTAATAGTGGACCTTGCCGGCCTCGTCCGGCCAAGCGGTGAAGTAGCCGACATAGACCGGCACCTCGACGTCGAGGTTCTGACGCGAATGCGGCTGCTCGAGACGGGCGTCGATCCGCGCGCGGTCCCAGCCGAGCACGGCGGCCGCCATGCCGCGCGGGTCGGCGAGACGGATGCAGCCGTTCGACACCGCGCGGTTGTCGCGGTCGAAGAGCTGCTTTTCCGGCGTGTCGTGCATGTAGATCGCGTGTTCGTTGGGGAACATGATCTTCAGTTCGCCCAGCGCGTTGCTGCGCCCGGGCCGCTGCCGCACGTCGAACGGGACGTTGGCGCCGTATTGCGACCAGTTCACCGACGAGGACGGGATCGTGCGTCCGCGACGGTCGACCACCTCGAAGCCGTTGCGGTCGAGATAGGACGGATCGGAATAGAGCTTGGGCAGGTATTTGTTGACCAGGATCGAGCGCGGCACGCCCCAATAGGGATGGAACTCGACATACTTGATCTTGTCCTGGAAGAAATAGGTCTGGGTGCGCGTCGAGCCCACCACCGTGCGCATCGACAGCTTTTCCCTGCCGTCCTCGACATAGGTCGCATTGAAGGCCGGGGTGTTGATGAAGACGTGCCGGTCTGGCAGTTGCGAAGGCAGCCAGCGTGCCTGCTCAAGCGCCATTTCGGCCTTCTCGATGCGGCCGGCCCGGGTCTCGCCCGCCAGCGCGCGGACGGTGCGCGGGCCGATCACGCCATCAGCGCCGACGCCGGCCAGTTTCTGGGCAGCCTTGATGACCGGAGCCAGCTCCTGCGCATAGGCCTCGCTGCCAAGATGCCGGGTCAGCACATCGCCATGCTCCGCGCGGAATGCCTCGTCGGCGCGCTGTCCGATG
Organism: Pseudomonadota bacterium; assembly: GCA_023388675.1. Lineage (GTDB taxonomy): Bacteria > Pseudomonadota > Alphaproteobacteria > Rhizobiales > Rhizobiaceae > Aerobium. The sequence goes on from JAEWFU010000388.1 coordinate 1,173, forward strand.
AGGGTGAGGATCTTCGGAAACTCCGGATTGGTCTCGCCGGGCCGGATCACTGTGTTCGGCGCAATCACGATCTCGTTCTCTTCGGCCGCGCGCAGCATCTCCAGCTCGACCCGCAGCGCCTTGTAGCGCGCGTTCTGCGGATGCTGCGCCTCCAGATAGGCGGCAACATCATCGGCGGTGCGTGCAAGCTGAAGTGCTGCCACCGCGTCGAGCTCCTTGGGCGCGAAATCGTGATAGCCGGAGATGCGGTTGGGATCGACGCGGCCCGACCGCGCGTCGCGGATATAGCGCAGCATCCGTGCCGACAGCTCCATCTCAAAGGCAGCCAGCGCCGTTTCATCGGCGTCCGTGCCCGGCACGCTTACGGCGTAGTCATGCGGTTCCAGCCCATGGCTGGCCGCATCGCCAAGCGTGCGCAAAGCGCTGCGGGCACGCTCGTTCGGCCGCCCGTCGCTCACCCAGATGAACTCGGGGACGGCGGTGTAGTGGGCGACGATCGCGTCGGCCGCTTCCTTCTCCGCCAGGAGCTCGACCTGCTGTAGCGATGCGATCTCGGCATCGGTCAATGGTTGCGGGGCCGGCGCCTCGGCTACCTGCTCAACCGGCTGTGTTTCCTCGGCCTTCGGCGTCGCTGCCGTCGCCGTGCCCTGCCCGACCAACTGCGCGTCTTCGACCCGCGGTACGGAAACAGGTTGCTCCGATGCCGCTTCTCCGATCAGTTGCGCATCCTCGACGCGCGGCACTCCGGTCGCCGGGCTTGCCGCATCGTTTGCCGGCTCCCGGCCGGCGGCCGTTTCCTCTTCTGCCGGGCTTTCCGAAACCTCGCTGCCGGTCCCCGCGTCCGCATCCGAAGGCGCGGCTTCCGCCGCAGCCACGGTCGAGCCGACCGATTCGAGGTCGATGCCCGTGGGCTTCAATGCGGCCTCCTCGTCCGCCCGGACGGGTTTGATCGCGGCGAAGTCGACGCGCACCAGCGAGTCGGTCTTGTAAGTGTAATATTGCGGACCGGTGACGCGCGGCGGCGCAACGCGCGCGGGCGCCGGCGTGGCGGGCGGCGGAGCTTCGCGCTGGACCTCGCGGTCGCGCCGCCCCCGCAGGAAATCCATCAACGTCTGCGCGGAAGCAGGGGGCGTATCGACCGCAAGCATCGCCACGATCGCTGTCGTTGAAATCGCCAGGGCGCGGCTGCGCGTCAATCTCATGTCGATCCCCCTTTGCCTGCATGCGGATTCGTCATTGAAAATATCGCGCGACTATACGGGCGCTTCGGTATCTCGTTAAGCGAAAACGGGCATCACGGCTTCGCGAGCACCGACGGTTGCGGCTTGCGTGCCACAGCGCCCCGATTGGCATCCTGACAACGCGCAGTTAAAGAGACGCGCAACACCAGCCAGCACGAACGCCAGCAACGGAACGCACAGCCATGGCCGATCAGGCAACAGCCAGCCTCTTTCCCCTGGGTGCAGACGACACCCCCTACCGCAAGCTGACCTCCGACTTCGTGTCGACGGACACGTTCCGGGGCCAGGAAATCCTCACCGTTGAGCCGGAAGGCCTGCGGCTTCTCTCGGAAACCGCGTTCTCCGACATCAATCATCTTCTGCGGCCGGGCCACCTGAAACAGCTCGCAGCGATTCTCGAAGACCCCGAGGCGACCGACAACGACCGCTTCGTCGCCTACGATCTGCTGAAGAACGCCAACATCGCAGCCGGCGGCGTGCTGCCGATGTGCCAGGACACCGGTACTGCAATCATCATGGGCAAGAAGGGCCGCCGCGTCTGGACCGAGGGTGGTGACGACGCGGCGCTCGGACAGGGCGTGCTCGACGCCTACGAGCACAAGAACCTGCGCTATTCGCAGCTCGCGCCGCTGTCGATGTTCGAGGAAAAGAACACCCGCAACAATTTGCCGGCGCAGATCGACATCTACGAGGAAGGCGAGGACGCCTACAAATTCCTGTTCGTCGCCAAGGGTGGCGG
>JAEWFU010000408.1 GCA_023388675.1 Pseudomonadota bacterium
TAGGCGGGCCAGGAGACCGCGAAATAATAGGTCATCTGCGCGAAGGCGAGCGTGATCATGATGAAATAGACGCCCGACGTGCGCAGGCTGATGGAGCCGATCGCCGCCGCAAGCAGCCCGCCCGCCATGATGGCGACCACCCATATCACGGGCATCAAATTGCTGCCCGGCACCGCGAACAGTCCGAAATCGAGAGGTTGGGCGGAAAAGGCATGGCTGGCAAGTATGCCGGCCGCATAGCCGCCGATGCCGAAGAAGGCCGCATGTCCGAACGACACGAGGCCGCCCAGGCCCAGCGCGATGTTGAGACCGATGGCCGCGAGGCCGAGGATCGCCATGCGGGTCGCAAGCGTGACGTAGAACGGCTTACCGAGCTGCATGGCGATGAAAGGCACGGCCAGCAGCAGCAGGGCCAGAACCAGATTGATTGCCGTTTCGCGTGAGATCGTCATCGCCTTACCCCTTCGCCGCAAAGAGGCCCTGCGGCCGCACCGCAAGAATGACGGCCATGACGATATAGATCAGCATCGACGCGACCGCGCCGCCGACGAGGCCCGCTCGGGACGGGTCCATGAACACGCCGAAAAGCTGCGGCAGCAGGAAGCGTCCCATCGTATCGGTCAGGCCCACCAAAAGCGCGCCGACAAGCGCGCCCTTGATCGAGCCGATGCCGCCGATCACGATCACCACGAAAGCGAGGATGAGCACCGGCTCGCCCATGCCGACCTGCACGGATTGCAGCGCGCCGACCATTGCGCCCGCAAGGCCGGCAAGTGCCGCGCCCAGCGCGAACACAACCGTATAGAGCGTGCGGATGTCGACACCCAAGGCACCGATCATCTCGCGGTCGGACTCGCCGGCACGAATGCGCATGCCGAGCCGCGTGCGTGAGATCAGGAGGAACAGCCCGACCGCAACTGCGATGCCGACGCCAATGATCGCCAGCCGGTAGAGCTGATAGCGCGAACCGCCGGGGATCGGCACGGTTCCCTGCAGCAGCGGCGGGATGTCCAGATAGAGCGGAAAGGATCCGAAGAGCCAGCGCGTGCCCTCCGAGAAGATCAAGATCAGGGCAAAGGTCGCCAGAACCTGGTCGAGATGGTCGCGTTCGTACAGCCGCCTGATGACGAGGATTTCGACCAGTGCGCCGGCAGCCGCAGCCGCTGCGAGGCTGGCCGCGAGACCGAGCCAGAACGAACCGGTCGCTGCGGCAACCGCAGCACAGGCGAAGGCGCCGACCATATAGAGCGACCCGTGGGCAAGGTTGATCAGACCCATGACGCCGAAGATCAGCGTCAGCCCGGCGGCCATGAGGAACAGCATCACGCCGAGCTGCAGCCCGTTGAGAATCTGTTCGATGAAAAGAGCGGTTTGCACGGGTTGGATTTGACTCTTGAGGCTTCAAGGCTGGACGCTGCGCTGACTTCTCCCTCTCCCCGTTCACGGGGTGTGGGTATGGGTGTGGGGCGGCGCGGGTATGGTAGACCAGGCGTCACCGTCGACGCTGCCCCTCATCCGCCTGCCGGCAGTTTCTCCCCGTAAACGGGGAGAAGGAACGTCCCTACTGCAGCGAGCACTCGGCCGCGTAGGCATCCTTGTGATCGGTGAATGCGGTCCCGATGATCTTGTTTGTCAGCACGTCACCCTCCTTCACCACTTCGCGGACGTAGATGTCCTGGATCGGGTGATTGTTGGTGTTGAAGGAGAATTTTTCGCGCACGGAGTCGAAGTTGGCCTCTTTCAGCGCAGCGCGGAAGGCATCGGCATCCTTGACGCTGGCCTTCGATGCGGCCGAGACGATCAGGTTCGCCGTGTCGTATGCCTGAGCCGCATAGACCGACGGCAGACGGCCGTATTCGGCCTGGAAGGTCTCGACGAACTTCTTGTTCGCCTCGTTGTCGAGATCCTTGGCCCAGGACGCCGAGTTCTTCACCCCGACCGCAGCATCGCCGATCGCGCCAAGCACGTCCTGGCTGAACGAGAAACCCGGCCCCATCAGCGGGATGTCGACGCCGGACTGCGCATACTGCTTGGTAAACGCGATGCCCATGCCGCCCGGCAGGAACATGAAGACGGAGTCGGCACCGGAAGCGCGAATCTGCGCGATCTCGGCTGCGTAGTCGGTCTGGCCGAGCTGGGTGTAAACTTCGCCCGCCAGTTCCCCCTTGTAGAAGCGCTTGAAGCCGGTCAGCGCGTCCGTGCCGGCCGGATAGTTGGGCGCGAGGATGAACGTCTTCTTGTAGTCTTCGTTGGCGTACTGCCCCATCGCCTCGTGGAAATTGTCGTTCTGGTAGGCGACGTTGAAATAGTTCTCGTTGCACTGCGAACCCGCAAGCGGCGACGGCCCGGCATTGACCGAGAGATAGAACTTGCCCTGTGCCACGGCGCTCGGAACGACGGCCATGGCAAGGTTAGACCAGATGATGCCGGTCAGGATGTCGACCTGGTCCGACTGGATCATCTTGTCGGCGATCTGCACGGCAAGCTCCGGCTTCTGGCCGTCATCTTCGGTCACGACCTCGATCTCGGCCGCCGCGTCGCCGGCATTCTTGAGCGCCAGCATGAAACCATCGCGCGCGTCGATACCCAGTCCCGCACCGCCGCCCGAAAGCGTCGTGATCATTCCGACCTTGACCGGCTCCGCAAAAGCCGCGCCCGATACGCTCATGGCAAGCGCGGCAAGACCCGCTGCAATCACTTTCTTCATAGTCCTACTCCCGTTGTTACCTGGAACCCCTCTGGGTTCCCTACGTTGGAAAAATCCGCGGGCCTTGGCCAGCCCGTCTCCTTAATTTTGTTGTTGGGCCCATAAGAGCCGGGGAAGCCACGGCCGTCATCCCGGCCGGCGAAGCGAAGCGGAGCCAGAGCCGGGACCCATTGGCCTTGCGATCGAAGAGCGCGACCCGGTTCTCGTGCTGGCGCAATTCAACAATGTCGCGAGCACCTTGAGCCCGGCCCCGCCACTCAATGGATCCCGGGTCGACCCTCGCTTCGCTCGGTTGCCCGGGATGACGGTCGAAATGTTCGCCGCACGACCGCATCAAAGCTCCGTCCTCACGGTCCAGAGTTCGGGGAAAAGCTCGACCTCCAGCATGCGCCGGAGATAGGAGACGCCAGCGGTGCCGCCCGTGCCCCGCTTGAGGCCGATGATACGTTCCACCGTCGTGACGTGATTGAACCGCCAGCGGCGGAAATAGTCCTCGAAATCGACCAGCTTCTCGGCCAGCTCGTAAAACGCCCAATGGGTTTCCGGCGCCTGATAGATTGCCTGCCAGGCGGCCTTGACGGCATCGTCCGGCTTTCGCGTGGCGCGCCAGTCCGTGCGCTTCGCATCGTCGCCGATGTCGAAGCCGTTTCGGGCAAGCAGGGCAAGCGCCTCGTCGTAAAGGCTCGGCCGCACCAAGATGGCCTCCAGCCGCGCTACGATTGCCGCATCGTGCGCGTGTGGCTTGAGCATTGCGAGATTGCGGTTGCCGGCCAGGAACTCGATGGCCCTGTATTGCCAAGACTGAAAGCCCGACGACTGGCCGAGGTCGCCGCGAAAACGCGTATACTCCGACGGCGTCATGGTGCGCAGGACGTCCCACGCGCTGTTGAGCTGCTCAAAGATGCGCGCCACGCGCGTCAGCATCTTGAAAGCCGGCTGAAGATCGTCGCGGCGGATCGCCTCCATCGCCGACGAAATCTCGTGGATTGCGAGCTTCATCCACAATTCGGATGTCTGGTGCTGGATGATGAACAGCAACTCGTCAGGCGAGGAAGACAATGTCTCCTGCGCGTCGAGGATTTTCTCCAGATGCAGATAGTCGGCATAGGACATGCGGTCGCGGAAGTCGGTCTCCGCGCCGTGGGTGCCGTGGCCCGAACGGCTGGTCATGGCCGGTTACTCCTGAAACGCCAGCGCCGCCCCTCACCCTTACCCTCTCCCCGCAAACGGGGAGAGGGGGGCTTCAACGCTGGCGACTCCCTCTCCCTGTCCTTCACGGAGAGAGGGTAAGGGTGAGGGGCGGCGCTGCCGTCGATGGCGCGGGCATGGGTGGGCCGACGCTGCGAAATCATTGCCCCCGCTCCTCCCTGAGCCGGAAACGCTGGATCTTGCCGGTCGCCGTCTTCGGCAACGCAGGAACGAACTTAACCGAGCGCGGATATTTGTAGGGCGCGATCATCGCCTTCACGTGGTCCTGCAACGTGCGGATCGTATCGCCATTGGCCGCGCTTCCCGCGACAAGCACGACATAGGCCTCGACGATCTGGCCGCGCTCCTCGTCCGGCGCGCCGATGACGGCGCATTCGGAAACGAACTCGTGCGCCAGCAGCGCGGCCTCGACCTCCGGTCCGGCAATATTGTAGCCGGCGGACAGGATCATGTCGTCGGAGCGGGCGGCGAAGCGGAAACGGCCGTTCTCGTCCTGCACGAATGAATCGCCGGTGAGGTTCCAGCCGTCGCGCACATAGTCCTTCTGGCGCTCGTCGGCGAGATAGCGGCAGCCGGTCGGTCCGCGAACGGCAAGCCTGCCGATCGTGCCGCGCGGCAATTCGGTCATGTCCTCATCGACGATCTTCGCCTCGTAACCCGTCACCGGCCTGCCGGTAACACCGGGTGCGCGGTCATCCAGCCGGTTGGAAATGAAGATATGCAGCATCTCGGTCGCGCCGATGCCGTCGAGGATCGGCTTTCCGGTCTTGGCAACCCACTCCTCGTAGACCGGCGCCGGCAGCGTCTCGCCCGCGGACACCGCAATGCGTAGCGACGACAGGTCCGCCCCCTCGTCCATCGCCTTCATCATATCGCGGTAGGCGGTCGGCGCGGTAAACGAGATGGTCGCCTTATAGGTCTCGATGATCTCGACCATGTTCGGCGGCGTCGCGCTTTCGAGCAATGTCGCGGCAGCCCCGAACCGCAGTGGAAAAACCGCCAGTCCGCCGAGGCCGAAGGTAAAAGCCAGCGGCGGCGAGCCGACAAACACGTCGTCAGGCGTCACGTTCAAAACTTCGCGGGCATATGCATCGGCGATGATGAGAATGTCGCGATGGAAATGCATCGTCGCCTTGGGCACGCCCGTGGTGCCGGAGGTGAAACCGAGCAACGCGACATCGTCGCGGCCGGTCTTCACCGCCTCGAAGGTGACCGGCTTGTCGAGCGCGGCGCGATCCAATTCCGCATCGTGGTTTGCGGTGCCGTCGAACCCGACCACCTGTTTCAGGAAGCGGCTT
>JAEWFU010000437.1 GCA_023388675.1 Pseudomonadota bacterium
ATCCGGCGGCGGCGATCTTGATCGCCTGCATCGCGATCTTCAGGCCGCTCTCCCGCGCAATGGGAGCTGCTGCGAAGCAGGCGAGCGCCACGGGCGGCGTCAGATCAGCCAGAATGCCGAAATAGAAGACGAACATATGGCTGACGATGAGCGGAACGCCGAGGGCCAGCAGAGCGGGACCCGCGATCGTCGAAGTGATGATGTAGTTGGGAATCGTCGGGATACCCATGCCGAGGATAAGGCAGGTAATCATCGTCAGCACGAGCGACAGGAACAGCGACGCCTGGCCGACCGAAACGATGTACTGGCCGAAGGTGTTAGCGACGCCGGTCAGCGTCATGGTGCCGATGATGACGCCGACGACCGCGCAGGCCACACCGACCGGCAGCGCGGTCTTTGCGCCTTCGGCAAGAGAGTCACGGCACGCCGCAAGCGTGTCGCGACCGCCCGCGACGAAGACATTCAACAGGATCAATACAACGACCGCCGCGAGGATGACGTTGATGCCGAGGCGGAAGAAGCTCGCCGCGACGACGCCGAGGCCGATCCAGAAGACGTAGCGCAACACCATGTTCGGCAGACCGAGCGCCACCGTGGTGCCGAGGATCAGCAGCGCGGTCAGCGACAGGCCGACGGTGCCGGCAAAGAGGGGCGTGTAACCGGAGAAGAGCAGGTAGACGAGCGCTGCAAGCGGGAGGATAAGATACCAGCTCTCGCGCAGGGCGCGCAGCGGCGACGGCAGCTCGGAACGCGGCAGGCCCATCAGGCCGCGCTTGCCGGCTTCCAGATGCACCATCCAGAAGGCAGACGCGAAATAGAGGATTGCGGGGATGATCGCCGCCTTGACGACCTCGTAATATTCGATGCCCAGCGTCTCGGCCATGATGAAGGCGACCGCGCCCATCACCGGCGGCATGATCTGCCCCCCCATCGAGGACGTCGCCTCGACGCCGCCGGCAAAGGCCGGACGGTAGCCGAACCGCTTCATCAGCGGAATGGTAAACTGGCCCGTCGTCACGACATTGGCCACGCCAGAGCCCGAGATCGTGCCCATCATGCCCGATGAGATGACCGCCACCTTGGCCGCGCCGCCGCGCGCATGGCCGACCCAGCCCAGCGACACGTCGGTGAACAGCTTGATCATGCCGGCCCGCTCCAGGAAGGAGCCGAACAGGATGAAGAGGAAGATGTAGGTGGCCGATACGTAGATCGGGATGCCGTAGATGCCCTCGGTGCCGAACGCCATGTGGTCGATCACCTGGTCGAAGGCGTAGCCGCGATGGTTGAGCGGTCGCGGTAGATATTGGCCGAACAGGCAGTAGGCGAGGAACAAGCCCGAAATGATCGGCAGCGCCGGCCCCATGATGACCCAGGCAGCCAGGAACACGGTGATCAGCGCGGCGACGCCGACAACGATGTCGCGCGTTAGCGGAAAGCCTGTCCGCTGGATGAGTGGGACATATTCCCACCACTGGTAGAATGCGACCGCCATGCCGGCGGCACCCAGCGCCCAGGCCACGGCGCGCACCGGAAGACCACGGCCGGTCATCGCCGCGACCAGCGGGAAGGTCAGCAGCACCAGAAAGCCGAGATGGAAGGCGCGCACCACCTGGCTCGGCAGGTTGATGATGTGGGCGGCGGAGCCGATCTGGTAGAGCGAGAAGGCTACCGCAATCCAGAACAGAACCTTGCCTTCCCGTGTCAGCGGAAAGCTGCCATGGGTCGGGTCATGAATGGCTGCCGCGGCCTCGTCCGCCGCGGACGGGCCAGATGCTGCATTGGTCATCGCGTGCTCCGAAAAGGATAGCCAGGTAACTGCGGGCAACGGACCGGCGCAAAGCAGCGCCGGGCCGTTGCCCGCCCAAAAGGCGAAGGCCTAGAGGAGGCCGGCTTCCTTATAGTAGCGCTCGGCGCCCGGATGCAGCGGGATCGGCAGGCCCTGCGGACCCTTCTCCGCCGAGATCGCACGAGCGGCCGCATGCGCTGCGACCATCTCGTCAAGGTTCTCGAACAGCAGCTTGGTCATCTGGTAGGCGACTTCGTCAGTCACACCGTCATGGGTGACGAGGATATTGGTGATCGCCACCGTCGGCACGTCCTCGGCTTGGCCCTCATAGGTGCCGGCTGGGATCGTCGCCGCGATGAACGGCGCGCCCATGCCTTCCGCGATCTCGGTCGGCACCGCCACGACAGTGGTCGGCAGCGAGACCGCAAGATCCTTGATCGAGGCGACACCAAGGCCGGCGGACTGCAGCGTGGCATCGAGCTGGCGGTTCTTGATCAGTTCGACGGATTCCGCGAACGGCAGGTATTCGAGCTTGCCGAGGTCTTCATAGCTCATGCCTGCGGCCTCGAAGATGGCGCGCGCGTTCAGCTCGGTGCCCGACGCGGGTGCGCCCACCGACAGGCTCTTGCCCTTCAGCCCTTCGAGATCGGTAATGCCGGATTCCTTCGAGGCGACGATCTGCACATAGTTCGGATAAATCGCGGCGATGGCGCGGAGCTTGTCCAGCTTGCCGGGGAAGCCCGCTTCGGTATTGCCTTCCCATGCGTCCTGGACCGAGTCGCCGAGTGCCAGCGCGATCTCGCCACGGCCCTGCTGCAGCAGGTTGAGATTCTCGACCGACGCCTTTGTCGA
>JAEWFU010000450.1 GCA_023388675.1 Pseudomonadota bacterium
CACGCCGATGCGATAGACGGTGTGAGCGAACGAGGGAGGATCGGATGAGCGAAACCCACACCGGGGCATGCCTGTGCGGAGCGGTGCGGTTCACCACGCGGGGCCCGCTGCGCGGCGTCGTCTATTGTCATTGTTCGCAATGCCGCCGCCAGACCGGACACTATTACGCCGCAACCAACGTGCAGAACGAGCATCTCGAAATCTCCGGCGCGGACAATTTGGCCTGGTATCGCGCCTCGGATTTCGCGCAGCGCGGCTTCTGCTCCACCTGCGGTTCGGCGCTGTTCTGGAAGCGGGACGGCGCGGACTACGTCTCGATCATGGCGGGCAGCTTCGATACGCCGACCGGATTGAAAGGCGAAGCGCACATCTTCGTCGCCGACAAGGGCGACTATTACGAGATCGCCGACGGCCTGCCGCAGAAGGGCTAGATTGCCGGGGCGAGATCGGCGCGGGTCGTATGAACGTTCCAGGCATTGACGTTCGATATTTTTGAACGAAGAGTCGCCGGCCGGACATCTGCCGCAGGTTCGCGCGGGGGCGTATATGGTGGGAAAGGAGATTTCCCATGGCTTCGATGCCCACGCTCTTCATCTCGCACGGCGGTCCAGACATCGTCATCAACGAAAGCGCCGCGCGCGACTATCTCGAAACCCTCTCGCAGCGCCTGCCGAGGCCGAAGGCGATCGTGATCGTCCCGGCCCATTTCGAGACGGACGGCGTCGCTGTCGTCACCGATCCGGCACCGGGAATGATCTATGATTTCGGTGGTTTCGCGCCGGAGCTTTACGAGATGGTGTACCCGGCTCCGGGCGAGCCGAAACTTGCGGAGCGCGTATTCGCGATGCTGGATGCCGCCGGTCTCGAGCCGTCGCGTCTCGGCAAGCGCGGTTATGACCACGGCGCATGGACGCCGCTCAGGCTGGCCTTTCCCAAGGCCGACATTCCGGTGGTGCAGGTGTCCGTCGATCCCTCGCGCGATGCTGCCTGGCACTATGCGCTCGGGCGCGCACTGTCGCCGCTGCGTGAGGAAGGCGTGCTGCTGATCGGCTCAGGTCACATCACCCACAACCTGCGTGAACTGTTTCCAGTGATGCGCGGCGGCAAGCAGGCCGATCCGGAGCTGGCGGCGCATGTCGATGCCTTTGTCGGATGGTTTGCCGACAAACTGGCAGCAGGCGACCGCGACGCGTTGCTCGACTGGAGGGCGCAGGCGCCGTTTGCGCAGGAAAACCATCCGACCGACGAGCACCTGATGCCGATCTTCTTTGCATATGGTGCGGCGGGTGAGGCCCCACGCGCAGAACGCACCCACGCATCCCGCCAGCTCGGATTCTTCGCCTACGATTCCTACCTGTTCCATTGATGGCAGGCTGTTCGCCGGGCATCGCTTTGGCTATGAGAGGCCGAAAGCGACAATTCGACGACCGGCCTGCCGATGGAAAGACTGATCAACGCGACGAAGAACTCGATCCGGGCCTGGCGGGTTCTCATCCGCCATGAAGCCGCCTTTCGGCTCGAGACGATCCTTCTCGGCGTTGCTTTGCCGGTTGCCTATGTGATTGCGACGACCTGGCGCGGTTTCGCGCTGTTGATCGGCGTCATCCTGTTCGTGTTGGTCGTGGAGGTGCTGAACACGGCCGTCGAGGCGGCCTGCGACGCCTTTTCGCGGGAATTCAATACCGACATCCGGCTTGCCAAGGACTGCGGCTCGTTGGCCGTGGCTCTGTCGCTCGTCATTGCCGGCGGCGTATGGCTGCTCGCCCTGTGGGAATGGATTGTAGGCGCGCCGGTCTGAAGATCTACCGCTTGCCGCGTCTGGCGTCGCTCATTCGGAGGCTTTCCGGCCCGAGAGCAGCGTCTCCAGCCTCTCCAGCCGTTCGGCGATCGCCCGGATTTCCGAATGCATGCCGACGATTTCGGTATGACGTAGGGCGTCCATCTTTTCGTGCAGTGCCATGATCTCGATCTCGGCCTTGAGGTTGACCTCGTAGTCGTGCGCGGCTTCGAGACGGTCGCGCGTGGCCTGCCGGTTCTGCGACATCATGATGACCGGCGCCTGAATGGCGGCAAGCATGGAAAGCACGAGATTGAGGAAGATGAAGGGGTAGGGGTCGAATGCATCGCGCGTGAGCAGCCATGTGTTGGCGAGCGTCCAGGCCAGCAGGAAGGCCAGGAAACTCAGGATGAAGCTCCATGAGCCGCCGATCCGCGCGATCGCGTCCGCCAGCCTCTCGCCGAAGCCGGCACCGTCGGCGGTATGTCTGCTCTGATCCCGCGCCAGCGGCCGACGCGCCGCGGTGCTTTGAAGAACGCGATGTTCGGCATCGCCCAGCTGCCTGTCCGGAAACCAGCGTGATGCGAGTTCCTCCACTGTCTTGGCCATACCCATTCTCCTGCTTGGCGGAAACGATCTTGTGAAGCATGATCGCGTCGATTCAGGGAGGCCGGCCATGCTTTCGTTCCAATCTATCCGCGCCCGCGCGGCAGACCGCAAGGGCGGCGACGAGGTGCTTCGGTCGCTGCTGGGACCGGCGCCCGACAATGCGGCACTCGCGAGCGTGCCCGACGACCGCATCCTGTCCACCATGGCCAGCCGTGTCTTTTCGGCCGGCTTCGTCTGGTCGGTGATCGAACAGAAATGGCCGGGATTCGAGGAGGCATTCCTCGGCTTCGAGCCGAAGCCGCTTCTGTTTCAGCCGGATGATTTCTGGCACGATCTGGCGAGCGACAAGCGCATCGTGCGCAACCCACAGAAAATCCGTTCGGTTCGCGACAACGCCGCCTTCGTCGAGCGCGTCTCGGCCGAGCATGGCTGGTTCGGCAAGTTCCTGGCGAATTGGCCCGCCGACGATCAGATCGGGCTGATGGCATATTTCGGCAAGCACGGCAGCCGGCTGGGCGGCAATACAGGGCAATACCTGCTGCGCTGGCTGGGTTGGGACACCTTCATCGTCTCCAGCGACATGGCCGCCGCCATGCGCGATGCCGGGCTGGAGATCGCCGAAAGCCCGACTTCCAAGAAAGATCTTGCCGCCATTCAGGCGCAGATCAACGCATGGGCCGCGGAAACCGGTCTGCCGCGCGCCCACATCTCGCGCATCCTGTCGATGTCGATCGGGCCGAACCGATCGGTGGAGGAGCTGCGCAGCTATGTCAGCGACTAGGCCGGCCTTGCGCCATTGCGGCGCGGCAGGCACCGCGCTACAGGCATTTGCATGACCAGCAAAGCTCCAGACATCATCCGCATCGCCGTTGCACAGCTCAATCCGGTCGTCGGCGACGTCGTCGGCAACCTCGCCAAGGCGCGCGAGGCGAGGGCGGATGCCGCCCGCCAGGGCGCGGACCTCGTGCTTTACACGGAGCTCTTTATTGCCGGCTATCCGCCGGAAGACCTGGTGCTGAAGCCGGCCTTCGTCGCCGCCTGCGAGCGCGCCGTTGCCGACTTTGCCCAGGATACCGCCGATGACGGGCCGGGCGTCATCATCGGGACGCCGCTGCGCCGCGACGGCGGGTTGCACAACGCCGTCATGGTGCTGGACGGCGGCAAGGTCGTGGCCGAACGCTACAAGCTCGACCTGCCCAACTATGGCGAGTTCGACGAGAAGCGGGTGTTCCAGGCTGGTCCCGACGTGCCCGGTCCGGTCAATTTCCGGGGCATCCGGTTGGGCATTCCGATCTGCGAGGACATCTGGGGCGAGCTTGGCGTCTGCGAGACGCTCGCCGAGAGCGGCGCGGAGATCCTGCTGGTGCCGAACGGTTCGCCCTATTATCGCGGCAAGGTCGACATTCGCCATCAGGTCGTGCTGAAACAGGTCATCGAGACCGGCCTGCCGATGCTCTACGCGGCGCAGCTCGGCGGCCAAGACGAGCTCGTCTTCGACGGCGCGAGCTTCGCCTTCAACGCCGACAAGTCGCTTGCCTTCCAGATGAGCCAGTTCGAGGAGGCGGTCGTCGTCACGACGTGGCGGCGAGAAGCCGACGGCTGGCGCTGCACCGATGGCCCGATGTCGAAGATCCCGGAAACGGAGGAGGCCGACTACCGCGCCTGCCTGCTCGGCTTCCGCGACTACGTCAACAAGAACGGCTTCAAGAATGTCGTGCTCGGCCTTTCGGGCGGCATCGACTCGGCGATCTGCGCGGCGATCGCCGTCGATGCGCTCGGCGAGGAGCGGGTGCGCTGCGTGATGATGCCGTATCGCTACACCTC
>JAEWFU010000457.1 GCA_023388675.1 Pseudomonadota bacterium
GCATCGGTGAGCGACTGCTGGTTCATCGCGATGGCTTCGTCCGGGTCGGGGCGGACGACGCTGCGCGTGCAGCTTTCAGGAAGGCCGGCAACGACAAGGCTTTCGTCCTCGTAGAAGTCGATGGCCGTGTAGAAGGTCGGATCGTAAACGCCGAAATCGAGCTGCCCGTCCAGATGCAGCGGTTCTGCCGGGCGCGATTCGAACAGGATGATGAGCTGGTTGTCCTCGAAATTGGCCATGATGCGGTCCGGCGCATGCATCTCGACTTCCTTGCCACCGGCGGTGACGATCTGGAAGTAGTTGAACTCGGCAAGCGATTCATGGATGACCGAGCCGACTTCCTCGAGTTCGGCATTGTCGAGCACGAGATCGGCGTTCTTGTCGAATTCCAGAAGCACGGTGCTGGAGAAGAGGTCGTCGAAGCGCCAGACATGGCGGAGTGCGACCACGTTGCGGTCGGCATCGACTGCGACTTCGAGGTTCGCTTCGGCGAAGACGTGCGGGTGCGCAAGGGCAGGGGTCGCGCCTGCAACGCAAAACGCCGCGACAACGGCCGGAAGTTTTCGATTCTTCTTTCTGCAATGCACGGCTGACCCGCCCCTTTCGGTGCGCCCGAGCATCAGCAGAAACCGGGCGAAAATGGGACGTTTGCGCTCATTTGTTCCGCAGAATCAATTCTGTTCACGCTGCTTGAACCACTGGGCCAAAAAATCGACGAACACCCTGATCTTGGCCGGCAGATAGCGGCGATGCGGATAGACCGCGAAGATGCCGCCGCCGCGCGGTACCCATTCGTCCAGCACCGAAACAAGCTGGCCGCTTTCGAGCGCGGGTGCGGCAATGAAATCCGGAAGGGGGGCAAAACCGAGACCGGCGACCGCGGCGGCGCGGGTGGTCAGAGGACTGTTGGCCTCCAGCGGGCCGGAGACTGCCACCGAGAACATCTCGCCGTTCTCGCGCATGAACGGCCAGTTGGACAGCCAACGACCATTGGTGTCGATGATGCACGGCATGCGCGCGAGGTCCTGCGGCTTTTCCGGTTTGCCATGTTTTTCGAGAAAGGTGGGTGATGCGCAGATATTCAGCGCGAACGGCGCCAATCGTCGCGCGATCATGGAGGAATCCTCCAGCCGCGTGATACGAATCGCTAGGTCGAAACCCTCCTCGACCAGATCGACGAAACGGTCGTCGAGATGCACGTCGAGCACGATATCGGGGTAGGCCCTGGCGAAATCGATCAACGAGTGGCCGATCGGGGCGTCGGAGAAGGTGCGCGGCGCGGTGATCTTGATGCGCCCCCTCACGTCACCCGACGAATCGCGAACCGTATCCGCAAGGCTATCGATTTCGCGCACGATCTCGGAAGCGCGCTTGTAGTAGGTGTGCCCCGCCTCCGTCAGCGAGAATTGCCGGGTCGTGCGGTTGAGGAGCAGCGCGCCGAGCTCGTCCTCCAGTTCGCGGACATATTTTGACAGAAGCGCCTTGGAGCGCCCGATCTTGCGCGCCGCCGCCGAGAATCCCTCGGCCTCCACCACCTCGATGAAGGCGCGCATCCGTGTCAGCGTGTCCATGGCTAGCGCTCCCCTGTGGCGGTGAGGATGGTGCGGGCGAGCTCCACCAATTGCCGATCCGCTCCCGCCGGTCCCAGCAGCGATATGCCGAACGGCGCGTTGTCGACGGTGCCAAGAGGGATCGTGATCTGCGGAAAGCCCGAAAGGCCGGACAGGCACAGCAATCGCAAGGCGCGCTCGCGGTAGGCCTGCAGATCGTCGAAGCCGAGATCCTTGCGCGGCGCTGCTCCCGGCACCGTTGGAAGTAAGAGGATGCCATCGTCGCCGAGCAGTTCGGCGAGTTCGTCGCGGAAGGCGTCTCGCTTTCCCGATTCTTCCGAGGCCGTCTCTTCGGTGATCGTTGAACCGAACTCGAAACGATCCTTGACGCCGGGGCCGAGCCCGCGTTCGCCAGCCGAAATCCAGGCACCGTGCGTTGCCCATGCCTCGCAGGCCTGGAGCTTGCGGAACGACCAGTAGAGATCGTCTATGCCCTGCACGAGAGGCGGCGCCTCGCGGGGAGCATCGAGCGCGGCGGCGACAAAGTCCATCATCCGCGCATATTCTGCGGCTTCCTCATCACCAAGCGTCAGCGCATCCAGCGCCGCGAGGCTGAGAAAATGGTGAAGCTGATTGGTGTTGCCGGCCGGCAGCATGACATCGGCCACGCGCTCGTAGGTATCGATGTCCTTGGCAAACCAGCCGAACGTGTCGAAGGAAGGCGCGAGCGGCATCGCATGGTCAAGTGAGATGACGCCGTGGGTCGGGCGAAGGCCGATCAGGCCGCAGAAACTTGCCGGTGCGCGTATGGATCCGCCGGTGTCAGAACCGATCGCGATGTCGGCGAGCCCGCCGGCGACTGCCGCGGCAGAGCCTGACGATGAACCGCCGGTGACGCGGTCGGGGGCGGCGGGATTCACCGGCTCGGGATAATGCGCATTCTGCCCCATCAAGGAGAAAGTCAGTTCATCCGTCTGCGTGCGGCCGACGAATCGTGCCCCGGCATCCAGCAAACGCTGGATCGACGGAGCCGTCGCCACGGCAACCGGCGCTTCCGCAAGCTTCTGGGGATTGCCGCCACCCGTGCGCTGGCCTGCGATATCGTAGATGTCCTTCACCGCAAGTGTCAGACCTTCCAGCGGACCGTTCGGCGCGCTCGCCACCGGTGCATCGGAGTGATCGAGGAAGGCATTGTAGGGATCTTGGGCGTGCAGCATTGTTCGACCTTCGGAGACAGTGCGTGCAGCTTCGTTCAACGAATGGTTTTTTTCAAGCGGAGCCGAAAAATCCGTTGATTGTGACAGTACTTATCCATATATCGCGCTTGCCCAAAGTCGCACGTGCCTGTGGGTGTCCGCCGTCCCCTCGTTCGGTGAGGAAAACGGTAAGGTACCTGGAGCCAACCACTCCAGTCGGTCAGACGGCCAACCGCCTGAACCGAGGACACCTTGAAGCAACGACGGTGCGGGCCTTTCTGGTGTTCTGCCGGTCGTCCAAAGACCGGGGTTACTGAAGAGGCACACCTTCATTGCCGGCAGTGCGGAGGATTCTCCAAAGCTGAGGCAGACAAAGCGAGCAACCGCCGCAAGGCGATGGCTCACCGCCGCGTGACGCGCGTTTCATGGTCCGGTGACTCCACCGGCTGGACCCTGAGCCGACGCATCGCGCCCTTTGTCCACCGCCCGTCCGTGGCCGCGCGCCGAAGACGGGAGCCTGAGATGAAGCGGCTTGCGCCGCGATCGGAGAAACCCATGGCAACGCAGCGTATCCTCGATTTCCTCGCCACCCGACGTCCGGCCGGCCCCTGCCTTGTCGTCGATCTCGATGTTGTGAGCGATAATTTCCATGCGTTCGAGCGCGCCCTGCCGAGCTCGAAGATCTACT
>JAEWFU010000458.1 GCA_023388675.1 Pseudomonadota bacterium
ATCTTCATGAATGGCTCCGGCCTAGAATACGATCACGTTGCGCAGCGCCTTGCCGGCGTTGACCGCGGCGATCGCGTCGTTGATTTCGTGGAGAGGGTAGCGGGCGCTCACCAGTTCGTCGAGCTTCAGCCGGCCGGCGCGGTAGTGGTCGACCAGCATCGGGATGTCGCGCGCGATGTCCGTCTCGCCCATCTTGGAGCCCAGTATCCGCTGGTTCCATGCGGCCATGGTGCCGGGATCGTAGGAGGCCATCACGCCTGACGGCGGCATGCCGACGATCACCACGGCGCCGTTCTTCGTCAGATAGGAGAAGGCGCCGTCGAACGCTGCCTTCGCGCCCACCGTCACGAAGACGAAATCGACGCCCCGGCCGCCGGTCAATGCCATGATCTCGGCCGCGGCATCGGTCGCGGCGGGGTTGAAGGCATGCGTGGCGCCGAAAGCGCGCGCCGCAGTCAGCTTTTCTTCGGAAAGATCGAGCGCCACCACCATGGCCGCGCCGGCCAGCGCTGCACCCTGGACGCTGTTGAGACCGACGCCGCCGCAGCCGACCACGGCGACCACCTGTCCCGGCCGCACTTTCGCGGTGTTGACCACAGCGCCGAAGCCCGTGATGACGCCGCAGGCGAGCAGCGAGGCGGGCTCGAACGCCATATCGTCCGGCAGTTTTACAAGCTGGCTCTCATGCACGACGACCTTCTCGGCAAACGCGCCGGTGCGCATCGACTGGACGTAAGGCGTTCCGTCCGCTCCGGTCAGCGGGCTTTTTGCGTCGAGCGGAAACACCTCCTCGCACATCACCAGACTGCCCTGTCCGCAGTAGTGACAGGCGCCGCAGGAACGGATGAGCGTGACCACGACACGGTCGCCGGGCGCGATGCCTTCTACGCCTTTCCCGACCGCCGAGACGATGCCGGCCGCCTCGTGCCCATAGACGGCGGGCAGGCCACCGCCCCATGCGCCTTCGGCATAGAAGATGTCGGAATGGCAGATGGCGCAGGCCTTCACGTCGACCATGACCTCGCCGGGGCCGGGATCGGCGATGTCGATCTCCTCGATCGAAAGCGGTTCTCCGAAACGGTGGCATATGGCGGCCTTGATGCGGGTCACGGTCTACTCCGGGTTTGCTGCGGGCCGCAGCCTAGGACAGCTCCCCGTGCGGGCGCGAGAAAAAGGCGACGCCGCGCGCCGCATTTGCGCCATCGCCCCGCATTGACCGCGACGCGACGTACCGCTACGCGAGAAAGACCAATGCCCGCAGGAGAAGAGCCGCAATGAACCGCAACGACGTTAATCCTGTGGGCGAACTGACCTTGCGGACGCTGGCCATGCCTGCCGATGCCAATGCAGCCGGCGACATCTTCGGCGGCTGGGTGATGGCGCAGATGGACCTTGCCTGCGGCATCCGCGCGGCGGAGCGGGCCAAGGGACGCGTCGTGACCGCGGCGGTCAAGGAGATGTCGTTCGCCAAGCCGATGAAGGTCGGCGACACGCTCTGCATCTATATCGACATCACCAGGGTCGGCCGCACCTCGATGACGCTGCGCGTCGAGGCCTGGGCGCAACGCTACCTCACCGACCTGATGGAGCGTGTGACCCATGCCGATTTCGTCATGGTCGCGCTCGACGGCGAAGGCAAGCCGACGCCCATCCCCGAAGAAAACTAGCGAAACCGACGATGACCGTCCCGCTGACCCGCGCCGCCTATCTGGATCTGCTGGCGCTGGCGCGGCGTCACGCGCGCTGGGGCATCGAGGCGGACGACCTGCTGCAGGATACGCTGATGGTGGCGCTGTCGTCCGGGCGCGGGCTTTCTGCCGAAAACCGCGCATGGCTGGGCGGGGTCATGCGCAATCTCGCGCGGATGAACGCGCGGAGCACTGCACGCCGCCGCAATCGCGAGCACCGAGCATCGTCCAGAGGACCGCAGGCGACGGAGCAGTCGCGGACCTCGATGCTCCCGCCGCTCAACGGACTGGCGTCATCCTTGCGGATCGTCGCGCTGCTGGCCCTGTCTGGCCACAACAAGGCCGAAATCCGTGCACTCCTGCGCATCTCGGACGAGGCGCTGCGCCAGCGCATCGCCACCCTTCGGCGCGCCTTGGCTCAGCTTGACCTGGAGATGCCGCCCGGCCTGCCGGCGCTGCGCGGGTCGCTTGCCTTCGGCTCCATCCGCCGCGCGCTCCTGCCGATGGTCCGTACAGGGGCGGCCGATTTTGCCAGCCACGATCCGGACGGCCATCCGATCGCCTTTAGAATTTCTCGCCCGGCAAGCTCACAAAACCAGCGCCAGCGGCAACTGACGGGTGCATGACGAACCAAGGAGCAAAACCATGCTTTCCAAATCCCGCATCGGCAACATCTGCTACTACGTCAACGACATCGACCGCACCGAGGCCTTCTACCGAGACGTGGTCGGCCTGGACGTGCAGCGCATGGATGACGACGGCGACGGCAATCTGTGGCTGCTGGCCAGCATCGCCAACAATATCGACCTGCTTTTCTTCAGGATGGAATCCCGGCCCGGCAACTCGCCGATCATCGTCTTCGACCTCGCGGAGGGCGGTATCGACGATGTCGTCGAGGGGCTTGCGCAAAAGGGTGCGACCATCGTCACGCCCGTAAGCCACGCGCCGGGCGGCTGGTCGAGCGAGTTCGCTGACCCCGACGGCCATCAGATATCGATCTACCAGACCGAGGAAGCGCCGCGCTCGCGCAAATAGCGCGGCGGCGCGGTCCTATTGTGTTTCACAATTTATCGGAATCGCCATTGAGCAATGGAATGCCCCCTCCACCATGCTTCGCATGGTCCCCCTCCCCCGTGAACAGGGGAGGAGCCAGCGCTGCGGCCGGCCTCGGCCTCGGTTCCTCCCCTGCGAAGCGGGGGAGGGGGACCGCCGTAGGCGGTGGAGGGGGCGTTTCTGTGAAAACCTGAAGCGTTCTAGACCTCATCCGCATCGAAACGGGTGCGCGCGTCGTTGATCTTGCCGATGTTCGCGCGCGCCCACAGCGCCAGCCCCTTCACCGGCACGCGCAGGTCGCGGCCGAGATCGGTCAGTTCGTAATCGACGCGCGGCGGTATCGTCGGATAGACCGTCCGCGTCACAAGCCCGTCGCGTTCGAGCGCGCGCAGCGTCGAGGTCAGCATCTTCTGCGAGATGTTGCCGATCAGCCGGCGCAGCTCGTTGAAGCGCATTGGTCCGTCGCTGAGCAGTTCCACCACCAGCACGGTCCACTTGTCGCCGACACGGGAGAGCACATCGCTGACCGCCTGGCAGGCGGTATGATCACGGTGACTGAGTGTCAACAAAGTGCCTCCTTGTGCGTTGCAAAAACAGTCTCCTATATAGCCCCAGTATCCAAAGGATACCATATTTTCCGTGAAAGGACACGAAAATGGCAAAGCCAAGGATTGGGGTAATCATCGGTTCAACGCGTCCGGGCCGCTTCGGCGACAAGCCGGCTGAGTGGATCGTCGAGCGCGCAAAGGCCACCGGCGAATTCGAAGTCGAGATCGTCGACCTGCGCGACTTTCCGCTTCCGTTCTTCGATGAGCAGACGTCGCCCGCCTATGCACCGTCGAGCGCCGACGGCGCGAAGGCGTGGCAGGACAAGATCGCCAGCCTCGACGGCTACATCGTTACCGCCGCCGAATATAATCGCGGCCCGACGGCGGTTCTGAAGAACGCGCTCGATTACGCCTACAACGAGTGGAACAACAAGCCGATCGCCTTTGTGGGCTATGGCGGTGTCGGCGGCGCTCGCGCGATCGAGCAGCTTCGGCTGCATGCGGTGGAGCTTCAGATGAATCCGATCCGCAACGGCGTCCACATCGTCTGGGCCGATTACGCGCAGATCGCCTCCGGCGACAAGAAGCTCTCCGATTTCGCGCACCTGAACGACGCAGCCGACGGCATGCTCAAGCAGTTCGGATGGTGGGCGAGGGCGCTCAAGACCGCTCGCGACGCCGATGAGGCCGCGGCCAAGGCTGCCTGACGTACTTCGTCAAGAACGGCGCGAATATGCTTTGCGCCGTTCTCCCACTGCTACGGCATGTGCTCGCGATGGGTCTTGATCGAGCGCGTCGCCAGTACCTTGTCGATGCGGCGGCCGTCGAGGTCGACCACCTCGAAACGCCAACCCAGAGCGTGCACGGACTCTCCGGTTCCCGGCAGATGATGCATGTGCGACAGCACGAAGCCAGCGAGCGTCTGGTAGTCACGCTTTGCCGGCAGCGTTACGCTCAGCAGGTCGGCCATCTCGTCGATCGGCAGGTAGCCGGCGAGCAGCCATGAGCCGTCATCTCGCTGCACGGCGGCTGCTTCTTCCTCATCGCCCAGATCGGACTTGAACACGCCGGTGATCGTCTCGAGAATGTCGGCCGGCGTCACGACGCCCTCGAAATCGCCGTACTCGTCATGAACGAGCGCCATAGGCATGTGGGCTTCTTTCAGCGTTGTCAGCACGTCGAGCGCATCGGCATTGTCGTGGACGATCGGTGCCGGATGCACGAGCGCGCGCAGGTCGAATGTGCGCTTGCCGACGAGCGCAGCCAGCGCCTCCCTGGTGCGCACTACGCCGATCATCTGGTCGACGCTGCCGTCGGCGACGGGCAGCAGCGCATGGCGCGCTTCCAGCAGCTTCGTGCGAAGGTTCGCTTTGCTGTCCCGGGCGTCCAGCCAGTCGATCTCGGTGCGCGGCGTCATGATCGCGCGGACGCTGCGGTCGGCAAGCCGCATCACGCCTGCGATCATCTTGCGCTCGTCGCTTTCTACGACGCCATGGCTCTCTGCTTCAGCGATGAGGCTGGCGATCTCCTCGTCGGTGACCTTGGAACCGCCTTCTTCCGATTGGCCAAGGAGGCTCAGCACCGTCTTGCCCGAAATGTCCAGCAGCCAGACCAGCGGCGCGCCGAGTATCGACAGCACATGCATCGCCGGGGCCACGCGCGAGGCCACCGCCTCGGGATTGCGCAGCGCGATCTGCTTGGGAACCAGCTCGCCGATGATCAGCGACCCGTAGGTGATGAGCGCCACGACCGAGCCGACGCCAACCGTGCCGGCGATGCCCGGCGCGAGACCGAGTTCGGTGAGCCACGAAGACATCCTCAGGCCCAGCGTCGCGCCTGAGAAGGCGCCCGACAGCACGCCGACGAGCGTGATGCCGATCTGGACCGTGGAGAGGAACCTGCCCGGGTTGGCGGCCAGTTTCGCGGCTTTCGCAGCACCGGCATTGCCGCGTTCGGCCATCGCGCTGAGACGCGCCGGCCGCGCCGAGACGACCGCCAGTTCGGACATGGCCAGCAGGCCGTTGATACAGATGAGAACAACGACGATGGCAATTTCGATTGTAAGCATGATTTCCGACTTAGCATCGTCGATGCGGTCACGCGACAGGAAACTTGCTGCGATCGCGGCGAAGAAGCCTACTTGCAGGCGACGTAGCCGTTGCGACGGTTCTTGATGTCGAAGTGGAAATGGTCAGCATGGGCGGCGTTGTAGCCCGGCCCCAGAACGGTGCTGAAATATTCGCAGCCGCCCGTGCGGACATTGTTGAGCAGGCTGCGCTGGCGGAAGCTGAACCAGCCGGGCTTGCGCACGTCGATATCGCTGCCGTTTTTCAGCTCGATGCGCATGACGTCGAGCGCATTGCCCTTGGAATGCTCGGAGGCGACGCCGCCCGACCCTGCGATGTTGCGGCAGGAATAGCTCGATCCCTGATGGATGGTCTTCACGCCGCTCAGATAGCGCCAGCGCGCGGCCGGCGCGAGCTCCTTCTTGGTCCAGCTCGCGAAGGCAAGCGCCATGTCGCAGCTCAGCGTCGCGGCCGGCTTCATCTGGATATTGCCGGACAGGCGGCTCACCTGCACCGGATGGTCGATCCGGCAGGCGCCGCCCTGATTGATCGGCGCGAGGTCCTGGTAGGTGACGCCAAGCCTGCGCAACTGACGACGGCATTCGGTCTCGCTTGCGGGCATTGCCGCGCCGGGCGAGGCGCGGGGTGTCGACAGGCGGGGATAGGCGGCCGTCATCGCGCTCAGCGGCGCGAGCCTTGCAAGCCCCCGCGGCTGCGAGACCGACGAGGTCTGCGTGCCGACATCGACGGTCGGCGTCAGCACGCTGCTGACCGAACATGAGGAGAAAGCGAGCGCACCCGCCCCGATCGCCGCCGCACCAAACAGGGTGCGCGCGCGTTTGCGGATCGATCCAAAGAGTGTCGCTGCCCCGTTACGCAATACTTCGGGCATCCCGTCTTCCCTGTCCCGTGCAGCGCACAGTCTAGGCGGGAAGGGTAAAGGAAACC
>JAEWFU010000536.1 GCA_023388675.1 Pseudomonadota bacterium
CAGGTGGGAATGCCGGACATGAGCAGACGCGGCGGCGCAAGGGCGATACCAACCGCGAGGCGATCGCAGCGGCTGCGGCCAGCCTGTTCTGGCGCGAGGGATATGCCGCTACCACGCTTGCCGGCATCGCGGCCGCGGCCGACGTGCCGCCCGGAAATCTGTTCTATTACTTCCGCACCAAGGCCGATATCGCCCGCGCCGTCGCCGACGTGTTCTGCGCGGAAACCGAGGCGATGCTTCAGGCGACCGCCACGGACGAGGCGGAGCCGCGTCGACGACTGGCTGCGCTGGTCTCGAGGCTTTCACGCACCGCGCCGAGCCGTGTCGCGCATGGGTGTCCGATCGCGCTTTGCGTCCGCGACTTTCGCAGTGATGCACCGCAGGCCTCGGACCGCGCGGCGGAATCCTTCACTATGCTGATCGGCTTCATGGCCCGCGAGCTCGGCCGCACCGGCCAGCGCCCCTCGCTGGCGCTGGCGCAGGCGCGCGCGGCACTTGCCGAATGGCAAGGCGGCATCATGCTTGCCCATGCGCTGAAGGACGCGACCGTGCTTGCTGAAAGCTTCCGGCGCATGGAGCGGCTGCTCGGAGCCCAGTAACGGCTCACTCCACCCGACGGCATCTGTATGCCCCATCGCAGGATTTCCCGCGACGCGGCCGCTGGCCTGTGCACGGCATTGAACTCACGATAACGGATGTTCGCCGCCCCCAACCACTTCGCGGCCATCTCTCTACCGCTCGGTGCGAAAGAGAAAACACCGGCCGAACCGCTTGGCACCCTTCTCTCCTCCAAATTGGAGGAGAGGTGGCTTGCGACGCAAGACGGAGCGGGGGCATTCCGCGCGACGTGAACCTGTTCAGTGCCGTGTGGATGTAGCCGGCCATTGCCCCCTCGGCACATGATGCAGCCGCATGCAAACAAGGTCTGGCCGATTTCCGCCGCCGGCAGGTGAACCCTTCGCATACGCGGCGCGATCTAAAGCGTGTCGCGTCCTATGCGATGCAACGGTTGCTGACCTCGAACGTTCGCGCTGCCCCTCACCTGCCTGCCGGCTTCCTCTCCCCGTAAACGGGGAGAGGACGGCCTTCATCACCGCTTTCGCCAAACACCGGCGTTGAAGAACAGGCGCAGGGCAAGCGGCAGGCGCTCCTCTCCCCGTTCTTCACGGGGAGAGGAAGCCGGCAGGCAGGTGAGGGGCAGCGCAAACGGCTAAAGATAATGCTCTTCCAGCGAGGAAACGCGACATGCTTTAGCGAACGCGGACGTATGAGCGGATACAGGCAGCTCGACTGCTTTGGGTTGTTGGAGGCTTGCAATCTCCAGATCATCGATACCCCATTCAGTGAAAGTTGCGCCCCTTGGGCATCAGCTTCTTCACATTGGTTGCTGGGGCGCCAGCATAGCGACTGGCCACCTCGTGCATTGCATCCCGGTCGCTCTCCCGCTTATCCGGCCGGAACCGGCTGTCGTAGTCGACGGCCCGCTTGACCTCGTCCGGCGGCGAGCGGAAATCGACGGTCTGGGCCGCCTCCGAAAGCGTCTCCAGCCGATGGCTCAAATCCTCGATCCGCTCGGCGACGATATGGATGACGCCCGACTCCGATTGCAGCTTCCCCGTTACCCGGACCAGCCGTCCGCCGAGTATGACCGGGCGGTAGCGATCGAACACACGCGGCCAGATGATGACATTGGCGATCGAATTCTCGTCTTCCAGCGTGAGGAAGATCGCATTGCCCTTGCCGGGACGCTGGCGCACCAGCACCAGCCCGGCAACCGACACACGGCGCCCGCCCGGGATATCGGGCAGCATCGCATTGGGCGTGGTGCCGTCCCGCTCCAGCCCTGTCCGCAGGAAGGAAACCGGATGCGCCTTGAGCGAAAGCCGAAGCAGGCGGTAGTCGTGAATGACATGCTCGCCGAGCGGCATGGCGGGGAGGGTCGTCTCCGGTTCGTTGTCGGGCAGGCGAACATCCGGCCGGTCGAACAAAGGCAGCCGCTCGGCCGCGCTCCTGCCGTCGAGCGCGCGCACCGCCCACAGCGCCGCGCGCCGGTCGAGGCCGATGGAGCGGAACGCGTCCGCCTCCGCCAGCTTTCTGATCGCGTCGACATCAAGGCGCGATCGCAGCCAGACATCGCGCACGGATTCGTAGCCGGCGCCGCGCTGTTGCACGAATGTCGTCATCTCCGCCTCGGACAGGCCCTTGATCTGTCGGAAACCCAGCCGCACCGCATGGCGTGTCAGGATAACACCGCGCATCTCCCTGTGCCGGTGTGCGACCTTCGCGGGATCGAATGGCGCTTCCTCGAGCGTGCAGTCCCAGGCGGAATGGTTGATGTCGACCGGCCGGACCTCCACGCCGTGGTCGGCCGCGTCGCGGACGAGCTGCGCCGGGGCGTAGAAACCCATCGGCTGGGAATTGAGGATCGCCGCGCAGAAGACGTCCGGATAGAAAGTCTTGAACCAGCAGGACGCATAGACCAGCAGCGCGAACGAAGCTGCATGGCTTTCCGGAAAGCCGTAATCGCCGAACCCCTCGATCTGCGCAAAGCAGCTTTCGGCAAAGTCCTTAGCATAACCCTTCGCGAGCATGCCGGAGACCATCCTTTCCTTGTAGTTATGAATGGTGCCGTTTCGCCGGAAAGTCGCCATGGCCCGCCGGAGCTGATCGGCCTCACCGGCCGTGAAGCCGCCGGCAACGATCGCAATCTTCATCGCCTGCTCCTGGAACAGGGGCACGCCGAGGGTCTTGTCGAGAATGTCGCGCATCTCCTCTTTGGGGTAGTCGACCTTCTCCGCCCCCATCCTGCGCCGCAGATAGGGATGGACCATGTTGCCCTGAATGGGTCCGGGCCGAACGATCGCCACCTCGATGACCAGATCGTAGAACTCGCGTGGCTGGAGCCGAGGCAGCATCGACATCTGGGCACGGCTTTCGATCTGGAAGACGCCCAGCGTGTCGGCTCGGCAGATCATGTCGTAGACCCGCTCGTCTTCCTTTTTTATGCTGTCGAGCGTCAGATTTAGCCCATAGTGCTCGTCCAGCAGGACGAAGGCGCGCTTGAGGCAGGACAGCATGCCTAACGCCAGCACATCGACCTTGAGCATTTTCACCGCATCCAGGTCGTCCTTGTCCCATTCGACCATCTTGCGCTCGTCCATCGCCGTCTTGACGATTGGCACCATCTCGTCGAGCCGGTCCCTGGTGATGACGAACCCGCCGACATGCTGCGAGAGGTGGCGAGGAAAACCCATGATTTCGTTGGCGCGCTGCATGACTCGCACTGTCATGGGGTCGCTTTCGGCAAGGCCTCCGGCCTTGGCTTCCTTCACGCCGACCTCGGACGAGGACCACCCCCAGATCGACCCGGAAAGGGCCGACTGGACGTCGTCCGAAAGCCCCATCGCCTTGGCCACCTCGCGCATCGCCGATCGTCCACGATAGGTGACGACCGAAGCCGCCAGCGCCGTATGTTTTTCACTGTATTTCTCATAGATGT
>JAEWFU010000072.1 GCA_023388675.1 Pseudomonadota bacterium
CGATACGGATTCCGGCTGCAGCGCGTCGATGACGGCGACCTGCTCTTCGGGCGTGTAGCGTCCGACCGCCTCGGTGGTCACCTGCACCACCATGTCGTCGCCGACTGCCTTGCGCACGGCCGTGACGGCCTCGCGGTAGAGCCCCGCGTCCAGCGTGTGGGCGCCGCTGCCGTCGCGAACATGAAGATGGATCATCGCGGCACCGGCGGCGAGCGCCTCTGCGGCATCACGTGCGATCTCGTCCGCCGTCATCGGCAGGCGCGGATGATCGGCTTTCGTGCGGCGCGCCCCGTTCGGTGCGACGGCGATGGCGAAAGGATGGACCATCAGGCGGCAACTTTCACTGCGTCAATCGCCACAGCAATTGCCCGCGAGAGCTTTTCGACGATCATCTCGACATGATCCTCGCCGATGATGAATGGCGGGGCGACCAGAACATGGTCGCCGGCCTTGCCATCCGCCGTCCCTCCGGCCGGATAGACCATGAGCCCCTCCTCCATCGCGGCAGCCTTGATGCGTGCATGCAAGCGCAAAGCGGGATCAAACGGTTTCTTCGTCTCGCGATCTTCGACCAGCTCGATGCCGATGAACAGGCCGCGACCGCGAATGTCGCCGACACGGGGATGGCTTGCGAACGCCTTGCCGAGGCGCTCCTTCAGCCTCGCGCCCATGAGGCGGCAGTTTTCGAGCAATCCGTCTTCCTCGATCACGCGCTGGACGGCCAGGGCGCCTGCGGCCGCCGTCGCGTGGCCGATATAGGTGAAGCCATGCTGGAACGCGCCCGATCCGCCGGTGATCGTTTCGAAGATGCGCTCGGAGAGGATCGTTGCGCCAATGGGCTGATAGCCGGCTCCAAGCCCTTTTGCACAGGTAAGGATGTCGGGCGCAATACCGTCCTGCTCACAGCCATAGAGCGTGCCGGTACGGCCCATGCCGCTCATGACTTCATCGAGGATGAGCAGGACGCCATAGCGGTCGCAAATCTCGCGTATCCGCCTGAAATAGCCGGGCGCGGGCGGCACGGCGCCGGCGGTCGCGCCCACGACCGTTTCGGCAATGAAAGCGATGACGGTTTCCGGTCCAAGACGCAGGATTTCCGCCTCCAGCTCATCGGCAGCGCGGATGCCGTATTCCTCCGATGTCTCGTCGGATCGACGGTGGCGGTATTCGAAACAGGGCGCGATGTGGCTGGCCGGCAGCAGGATCGGTTCGTAGATCGCGCGCCGTCCCGCATTGCCGCCCACCGAGAGCGCCGCGATGGTGTTGCCGTGGTAGCTCTGGCGTCGCGCGATGAAGTGCCGCCGGCCGGTCTCGCCGCGTTCAAAGAAATATTGGCGCGCGAGCTTCATCGCCGTCTCATTGGCCTCGGAGCCGCCCGAGACGAAATAGACATGGCCGAGCCCTTCCGGCGCGCGCTCGATCAGATGATCGGCAAGCGCCTCCGCCGGCTCGTTGGTGAAGAAGCCGGTATGCGCGTAGGGCAGTCGGTCGAGCTGCGCCTTGATCGCCTCGATCACGCGACGCTCGCTGTGTCCGAGGCAGGACACGGCCGCGCCGCCGGAAGCATCCAGATAGCGCCTGCCGGCGCTGTCGATGACGAACGGTCCATCGCCGCTCGTCGCGACGGGCAGGTCGCGGGATGGCTCGCGATGAAGGATGCGGGTGCGGTTCGCGCTCATGGCTTGGGCTCTTCTGGCAGGTAGGCGGATATGGCTTCGAGGGCGGCCTCGCGGCGGCGCAGCGCGTCCAGCGCGCCATCACCGGCGCGAGCCAGGACCAGTACGGCAAGCGCCTGGGCCGCGGCGATCGGACCGATGGGCGAAGCGATGTGGGCGGGGCTTTCATTGGCCGCGACAAGCGTGACGTCGGCAAGACGGGCAATCGGGGACAGCGGCCCGTCGGTGATGGCCACGACCCGGACGCCCGTGTCCCTTGCATGGCGCGCGACATCGACTGTCTCGCGGCTGTAGGGCGCGACCGAGATCGCCACCAGAACATCGTTCTTGCGCAGATGATGCAGATCGTCGAGCGGGGCGCTGCCAGTGCCCGTCATCAGCCGGACATGCGGCATGAACAGCGACAGCGAATAGTGCAGGCTGAAAGCGACCGGGAAGCAGCTTCTTATGCCGGCAATCGCCACAGCTGGCGCGGCGACCACCATATCGGCGGCCTGCACAAGGCTGCGTCGCGCCTGCGGGGCGAGCGCGTTGATGACGTTGTCATGCTCCGCCGCGGCCATCGCGTCGAGCAGCAGGTCCTCGGCACCCGGTGCCCGCGATCCGCTGATGACTCGGTCAGCACGATCCGAGAACACGCCCTGCCTGCCGGCTGTGAGCCACGCGCGATGATCGGCCTGAAACGTGTCCCAATTGTCGAAGTCGAGCGCCTGCATCAGGCGGGTCATCGATGTCGGCGAAACGCCTGCCTGCCGTGAAAGGGTACGCAGCGAATGCAAGGCGACATCCTGTGGATTCTCGCGGACGAAGCGGGCGGCGCGACGGAGCTGCGGCGAGAACGCGCCGTAGCGGGATTCGATGCGCTGCCAGATCTCCTGAAGGCCCACGATGCCCCGCCAGACGAAACACTTGTCACATAATAGAGCGACAGTGAAACGATTGTGTCAACCGAATTCTGTCAGGCCGGCATGGGGCGCGGGCGAGTGCTGCGAAGCAGGATCAGCACCATGATCGAGATGTTCATGACGTTCCATGCGATGCCGTTCCAGAAGGCGGCCGCGTAGGAACCGGTGAGGTCATAGATCCAGCCGGAAAGCCAGCCGCCCAGAGCCATGCCGGCGATGGTCGCCATGATGACGACACCGACACGCTGACCGGCTTCCCGGGCCGGCAGATATTCTCGCACGATCATGGCGTAGCTCGGCACGATGCCGCCCTGCGACAGGCCGAACACCATGGAGACGATGTAAAGCGAGACCAGGCCATCGAACGGCACGTAGGCGAACAGCGCCAGGCATTGGAGCACGGAGCCGATCAGCAGCGTCTTCACGCCGCCGATATAGTCCGCCAGGAACCCCGAAACGAGCCGGCTCGCAATGCCCCCGACCAGCATCAGCGAAAGCATTTCCGATCCGCGCGCGACGCCGTAGCCCAGGTCGACGCAATAGGCGACGATGTGGACCTGCGGCATCGACATCGCCACGCAGCAGCCCACACCGGCGAGGCACAGCAACAACTGCAGCGCACGTGGCGACAGATCGATCGAGCGCTTGTGCGCCACGCCGGTGGCGGCGGGACCCGGCTCGGCATAGGGCGCGCGGCGGCGCAGCAACTGCGCCAGGGGCACCATCGTCACCGCGCAGAAGATGCCGATCGCGACATAGGTGAAGCGCCAGCCCTCGGTGGGCAGCGTAAACTGCATGGCCAGCGGCCAGATCGCGCCGGCAAAATAGTTGCCGCTTGCGGCGGCGGCGACGGCAACACC
>JAEWFU010000077.1 GCA_023388675.1 Pseudomonadota bacterium
TCCATTTAAGGTTGGCGACCATGCCGTTGACCGACTTGACGGTGAGCGAATTGCGCGGCGCGCCGGGCGCCGTGAGCAGGTGCCGGCCGACCTCGACGCTGTGGCACATCATGTCCGAAAGCACGCCGCCGCCCTGCTTGTCGCCCTGCCAGAACCACGCCTCGTGCGGACCGGAATGCTCCTCGGCCGCGCGCGCCAGATAGGGCCGGCCGGTGGTGGACGCGCCGCGGCGCCAGATGATCTCCTTGCCGCGAATGACAGGCGTGCAGAACACCTGGTTTTCGAGATAGCCGTGGTTGAGACCGGCCTCCTCGGCCAGCCGCAGCATCTCGCGCGCCTCGCCGATGGTGCGCGCCAGCGGCTTTTCGCACGCCACCGCGAAAATCTTCGAGCGCCCGGCCGTCACCTCCCGATGGATGGTGCGCATGATGTCGAGCCGGGTGTGGTTGGGCGACAGGATCCAGATCGCGTCGACATCGCCGGCCTGCAGCAGGCTTTCGAGGCTTTCATGCGCGGTGCAGCGCCCGAGGCCGAGTTCGTCAACAAGCTCGACGATCCTCCGGCGCTTGTCGCTGCTGCGGCTGTAGACACCCGTCACCTCGACATTGCGCACGCCCAGCATCGAACGCAGATGGAACTGGGCGATGAAACCCGTGCCGACCAGACCGATGCGCAGCGTGTTCTTCGGCTCGAAGCCCATGGGTTGTCTCCGTTGTTCTGTCTTTTCAGGATTCGGCGCGCGGCGCCGCAGTGGACCCGCGCAGCTTGAGTTCGGTCGGCATATCCACTGCCGACGGGGCTACACCCTCGTCGGAGAAGACGCGCAGCAGCAGCTCCATCGCCTGCTGGCCGATGGCCATGCGCGGCTGGCTGACGGTGGTCAGCGGCGGGTGGAAGGCCTGACTCAGGAACAGGTCGTCGAAGCCGACCACCGACACGTCGACGGGCACGTCGAGCCCCATGCGGCGCAGCTCGTTGATCACGCCAAAGGCCATCTCGTCATTGGCGACGAAGACGGCCGTGGGCGGCTCAGGCAGCGAGAACAGCTCGCGGCACAGACGCTCGCCGGTATGCAGCAGATAGTCGCCGACGGGCTCGTATCCCTTCGGTATGGGCAACCCGGCATCGGCCATGGCGCGGCGAAAGCCTTCCTGACGGCGCAGGCTCATGACCTCCGGCAGCGGGCCGGTGATGTGGGCGATGCGTCGATGGCCGAGCTCGATCAGGTGCCTCACGGCCCGGTGCGACGCGCCCTCGTTGTCGACCATGACATGGGGAAGACCGCTCTCGGCGATCTCTTCCAGCGCCACGACCACCGGCAGCTTGCGCACCTGCTCGAAATAGCCGTCCCTGTCGGGCAGCTTGCCCGTCATCAGGATCATCCCGTCGGCATGGCCGTCGCGCAGCATGTCGAAATATTCGACCTCGCGCTCGGGGTTGTTCTCGGTATTGCCCATCAAGACGGAATAGCCGGCTTCGCGGGCCGTCGTTTCCACGCCCTTGAGGATTTCGAGATAGAAGGGGTTGCCGACGTCGCGTACCACCATCAGCACGGCCATCGAACGCTGGGTGCGCAGGTTGCGCGCCGAGACGTTGGGGCGGTAGTGCATCTTCTGCGCCGCCTCGCGGATGCGGCTGAGCGTGGGTTCCGCCACAAGGCCCGTCCCGGTCAGCGCGCGCGATACGGTTGCCGGCGACACGCCCACCGACGCCGCGATGTCCTTGATCTTGGCGCGGCTGTTCATCCCCGCATCGCCTTCCCGCGACCGTAGAACAGCATCAGCACCAGAAGCGTGGCGCCGAAGATCATCTGGCGGCCGGATTCGTCGATGTTGATCGTCGTTAGGATGCTTTGCAGCACCACCAGCAGCATGGCGCCCGCCATCGTGCCGGTGTAGCCGCCGCGGCCGCCGGCAAGCGGCGTGCCGCCCAGCACCACGGCGATGATCGACGGCAGCATGTAGGTCTCGCCGACATTGGCGAAGGACGAGCCGGAATAACCGAGCAGGCAGATGCCGGCGAGCGCCGCGAACATGCCCGACAGCATGAACAGAGCCACCCTGACCGTGCGCACCGGCACGCCGGCCATGAATGCCGCCTGCTCGTTGGAGCCGATGGCGTAGATGCGGTGGCCGAAGACCGTGCGCTTGAGCAGGAAGGCCATGAACAGCCCGATCGCGATCCACAGCCAGATGATGCCGGGAAGACCGAAGAGGAAGGGCTGGGAGACGAATTGCGACAGGGCGGGCGCGGCGCGCCCGGAGGGGATGCCCTGGCGGATCACCACCAGAAGCCCCTGCAACACGCCCAGCATGCCCAGCGTCATCACCAGCGGCGGGATACGCAGCAAGGTGACGCCAAGGCCGTTGAAGAGGCCAAACAGGGCACCGACGGCGACGCAGGCGAGAACGGCCGGCAGGATGCCGCCATCCTGCCCCGACATGATGTTGCCGGCGAGGATCGCCGACAGCGACACGACGCCGCCGACCGACAGGTCGATGCCTTCGCGACCGCCGAGGATGACGAGGTTCTGGCCGGCCGCCACAATGCCGAGCAATGCGGCCACGATCGCAAGCCGCAGGATCTGCCGCAGCGAGGCGAAGCCGGGCGACAGCGCCTCGCCGAGGAGGAGCAGCGCCGCGATCAGGATCAGCGCGACGACAATGGGCTGCTTGATGAAATCCAGCACGATGTTGCCGCTGGCCGTCGTCTTTTCAGTGGTTGCCGGTGTGCTCATTGCCCGCCCCTCCGGCCGACGAAGACGCCCGCCATCAGCGCGATGAGGATCGCGAGTCCCTGCACGAGGTTCTGCCATTCGGACGGCGTGCCGACGAAGAACACCAGCGAATTGATGAGCCCGATGATGAGCGCGCCGACCAGCGAGCCGACCACCGTGCCCTTGCCGCCGGAAAGCGCGCTGCCGCCGAGCACCACGGCCGCGACGCTGTAGAGTGTCATCTTGCCGCCCACAAGCGGATCGCCGCTGGCCGTGTCGCCGGTGACGCACAGTGCCGCAAGCGCGGCGAACAGGCCGCAAAGCACATACCCCTTGATGCGGATCGCGACGACTGGCAGGCCGCTCTGAAACGCGCCCTGCGCATCGTCACCGACGGCGAGCAGCAGCGTGGTCAGCCGCGTGCGCACCAATGCCACGAGGAGCAGCGCAAGCGCGGCGACAGCCCAGAAGACGAAGGGGATTTCGAGGATACGGCCGCCATAAGTGCGCCAGAACGCGGCCGGCGCAGGCGTGCCCGCGACCGGCAGGACGTAGAGGGCAAGGCCGGTGAAGAAGATCGAGGTCGCGAACGTCGCGACGATCGCCTGAAGCCGCAATGCCGCGACCACGAGGCCGTTGACCAGCCCGCAGGCGAGCCCGGTGAGGATGCCGACGAAGCAGGCCGCGAGCACGGTCCAGCCTCCCCCGCCCCAGCGCTCCATCAGCACGATGACGACGACATTGACCAGCGACAGGATCGCGCCGACGGACAGGTCGATGTCGCCGGCCATGACCACGTAGGTCTGGGCAATCGCCAGCATCATCAGCGCCAGATAGGTGCTGACCAAGCCCGTGACGGCACGGAAGCCGAGGCTGTTGGGCTCGAACCAGCCATTGAGCGCGACGAGCACGATGAGGATGAGCAGCGCCGGCAGGAAGGGCAGGCGCTCGACGGCGGCGGCGAGGCCGCTGCGTTGGGAAGAAGCGGAAAGGCTCGTCATCAGGCGGCCTCGTAAGCGGCGTGGTAGAGGTTGTAGCGGGTGCGGTCCTCGCCCCTGAGCTCGCGCGTGACGCTGCCCGAGTTGAAGACGAGGATGCGGTCGGCGTTGGCCAACAGCTCGGCGTCCTCGGAGGAATAGAGAACGATGCCGAGACCTTCGGCGGCAAGCTGGCGGATCAGGGCGAAGAGGTCCGACTTGGCCTGAAGATCGATGCCCTTGGTCGGGTCGTCGAGCAAAAGCACGTCGGGCCGGTCGATCAGCCAGCGGGCGATGACCACCTTCTGCTGGTTGCCGCCCGACAGCGAATTGATCGGGTGATCGATGGTCTGGAACTTGGTCTTGAGCGCGTCGAGAGGACCGGCCGCCTTTTGCTGCAGCGCAGCGGGGCGCACGAGGCGCAGCCGGTTGCGCAGGAAATGGATCGGGGTCACGTTTTCCAGGATCGGCCTGCCCTGCACGATGCCGTCGCGGCCGCGATCCCCGGACACATAGGCGACACCGCGGGCGATCGCCTGACGTGGATTGGCGGCGGCAAAAGCTTCGCCCCGCACCGCGATCGAGCCGGACGCATGCGGCGCGGCACCGAAGATGGCGCGCAGTACCGACGACTGGCCCTGCCCGTGCAGGCCGCCGAAACCGAGGATTTCGCCGCGCGAGACGGAGAACGAAACATCGGTAAAGCCGCTTCCGCCGAGACCTTCCACGCTGAGGGCAATGCCGGTATCGCCGGAGACGGCAGGCGCGGCGGGCGGGGCCGCATCGACCTCGTCGTGCTCGCCGACCATTTGGCGGATGATCGAGGGCGCGTCGGTTTCGGCAATGTTGGAGGTCGCCACCGTCTCGCCGTCGCGGATGACGGTGACGCGGTCGCCGATGGCGAAGATTTCGTCCATGCGGTGCGAGATGAAGACGATGGCCCTGCCCTCGCCCTTCAACCGCTTGAGGATTTCGAAGAACCGTTCGACCTGAGCGCGGTCGAGCGCAGAGGTCGGCTCGTCGAAGATGAGGATGGGCGCTTCGGCCGCCAGCGTCTTCATGATTTCGACGAGCTGGCGCTGGTCGGCGCGCAGCTTGAAGACGGGTGTGTCAGCGGCAAATCCTTCGCCGGAAACGCCGTCGAACTCGGCGATGTAGCGCGCCGCGCGGCTGGCGAGCTCGGTGCGATCGACGAACAGGCCGCCCCTCATCGGCAGGTCGGGCAGCAGGATGTTCTCGGCCACCGTGCGCCGCGCCGACAGGCTGAGCTCCTGATAGAAGATGCCGATGCCGAGCGCGCGGGAAGCCTGCGGACCGGCGATGGTGACGGGCTGGCCGTTGAGGATGACCTCGCCGGCATCGGGTTTCACCGAGCCGGCGACGATCTTGCACAGCGTGCTCTTGCCGGACCCGTTGGAACCGATCAGCACGTGCACTTCACCGCCCTTGAGGTCGAAATCGCCGCGGCGAAGAGCGAGCGTCGCGCCATAGGCCTTGCGCGCGCCGCGGATCAGCAGCTCGGTCATCGTCTTGCCTCGAACTGAATATCAGCCGGCGCGCCACAGAAGGCAGCGCGCCGGCCGCGATGCGCTTACTTGAAGAGCGCTTCTGCGTCCTCGATCGAGAGCGCGTCCGTGTAGGAATAGTGCCCCGGCTTGCCCTCGAGCGCGGTCGCGGCTTCGGCGAGATTGCTCGAATCGATGAACGGAATCTCGAGATACATCGCATTGCCGTAGACGCCGTCCGTCGGCGGCTGCTTCAGTTCGCGGCCTTCCAGCATGAAGACGGCGACATTCAGCGCAGACGCCATCACGCCGGGCGGGTTCACCGAAGCGCCGGACGTATAGTTGTTCTCGGTCCACAGATCGATGAAATCCTTGCGGATTTCGCCGGTGGCGGCGATGTCGGCGACCTTGTCGGCATCGACGATCGCGCTCCACGCGCCGGCGGCCATGCCGTCCTGCACGTAAACGCCGTCGATATCGGGATAGGTCGCCAGGATGTTCTGCATGGCCTGCTGGCCCTGCGCCTGATCCCAGTTCGCGCTCACCTCGTTGACGATCTCGATGCCGTCATGCTTGGCGAACACCTCGCGATAGCCCTCGACGCGCATCTCGTTGGCCGGATGGCCGGAAACGCCATTGATGGCGACGACCTTGCCTTCGCCGTTCAGCGTCTCGGAAAGCCATTCCGCGGCGCGCTCGCCGTAAGCCTTCTGGTCGATGCCGACATAGATCGCATCGGGCGACGACACCTCGGCATCGGTCGAGATCACGAGGATGCCGGCTTCCTTGGCCTGCGCGAAGACCGGATCGAATGCCGTCGGGCTGTTCGGGTTGATGATGATGGCGTCGACGCCCTGGCTGATGAAGTTGCGCACGTGCGCAATCTGGCCCGGCACGTCGACGTTGGCGCTCTGCACCACGACGTTGACGGTGTGGCCCTTGTCGGCCCAGGCGGCCGCGGCGGCCTGCGCTTCCTCGATCATCTGGGTACGCCACTCCGAGCCGACCCAGCCGTTGGACAGGCCGATGGTGAACTCCTCGGCCTGGGCCACGGACGCGGTGAGCGCGATAGCGGCGACGGATGCTGCGAATGCGGAAAGTCTGGTCATTTAACTCCTCCCAAAGAACTCAATGAAATCGATTGTATCGGCAATGAAATCGATTTCAATAGCCCCCGGGCGAAAATCTGTGCTGCACCGCAGCAGAGCAGTGCGAGTCGGAAACGCGCCGGGAGCGGACGGCGCATGGGAAAACTCTACCCGGCGCCAGGCTCTGGCAGGACCAGCTTCCCGCCGGCGGACAGGCAACGCCGATGACCTGCGAAGGCGCGGGCGGCTGCCAGTATCTGGTGGTCGTGGCAGGCGGACATGGCTCGACGGGCATGCAGCCCGGCGACTACGTCATCGCATACGCCTTGCCGGCGTGACCAAGCGGCCGCTTCCAATCGCCCATCGGTACTGCCTAAAGCGGTCGCTGCCGATGGCATTCAGATAGGAGCTCTACACCTGCGCCGCGTCGATTCGCATCGAACACCTCAGCGACGTCATCCTCGGGCTTGTCCCGAGGATCTACTGCTCTGACGGGTTGGCAGATCCTCGGGACAAGCCCGAGGATGACGTCGTCGATATGAATCCGCCAACGCGCAACACGCTTTAGAACCTTTTGGCGAGTTCCAGGCCGAAAGCGTGGTCCTGGCCGTCGTTTCCGAACGCGGTGCGGTAGTCGAAGCCCAGGGT
The DNA here is from genome assembly GCA_023388675.1 of Pseudomonadota bacterium. Lineage (GTDB taxonomy): Bacteria > Pseudomonadota > Alphaproteobacteria > Rhizobiales > Rhizobiaceae > Aerobium. Next base: position 6,935 of record JAEWFU010000077.1, read on the forward strand.
CCAGGCTTGGGGAAGCTCCGCATCGAGCGACAGCCCCAGGGTCACGTAGCTCCGGTTGGACGCTTCGATGTCGAGCCAGTAAGGCAATCGATCCATGTCTATGTAGCCCAGGTGGATCCGGCTCGATCCCGCAAAGTCGTGCGTATATTCGACGCGCGCGCCCGGTGTCAGCGAGCCCCAGCTCGTCTTGAAGGCGTACTGCGCGCGCAAACCGATGACGCCGGACACCGTGTCGATGCTCTGCTCTCCGTAGCGC
>JAEWFU010000139.1 GCA_023388675.1 Pseudomonadota bacterium
CACCTCAGGATGAGGGAGGTGGTTTGATCGAACCCGCTCGCGGGGGCTCGATAAAGGCCGGCAAGACCACCCTCGAGCCCACCATCATGCAGGAGCGATGCACTACAGTCCTCATCCTGAGGTGCGAGCGAAGCGAGCCTCGAAGGACGCACCAAAGCTACGGCCGCTCTCCCGCTACTGCAGCGCCCTTTGGACCTTGGTCCTGATCTCGTTGAGCGTGAACGGCTTCGGCACGACATCGATGATGATGTCGGCGAGGTCCGCGGCGCGTTCGCGCTGCTCGGCATAGCCAGTCATCAGCAGTATTTTCAGGCCCGGGAATTCGCTCGCGGCGCGCTTTGCCATCTCGATACCATCCATTGTCGGCATGCGAATGTCAGACAGGATGAGATCATAGCTGCCATCGGCGCTGCGGATCGATTCGAGCCCCAGATCACCGTCTTCCGCCGTCTCGACCTCATGCCCGCCAGCGGCAATAGCGCGCGCGGTGAAGGCGCGGACGGATTCGTCGTCTTCGACAATCAGTATTCTCGCCATGCCTCAGGCGTCTCCCTTGACCACGCCGACGAACGGCAGTTCGCGGAAGGCGTGCGCGACATCCATGCCGTAGCCGACGACGAAATAGTCGGGGCAGTCGAAGCCGACGAAGTCGGCCGTCAGTTCTGTCTGGCGCTTGGTGTGCTTGTCGAGCAGCACGGCGATCGAGACGCTTTTGGCGCCGCGCGACATCATCAATTCGCGGGTAAACTTCAGCGTCTTGCCCGATTCGAGAATGTCGTCGATCAGGAGCACGTCGCGGCCGGCGACCTCGTTGTCGATGTCGCGCAGCACCCTCACCTCGCCGGAGGTGGTTCCGGTTCCGTAGCTGGAGATGAAGATGAACTCGACTTCCGGCGACAGGCCGGTGTCGTGCATGGCGCGAATCAGGTCCGCCGCAAAGATGAACGAGCCCTTGAGGATCGAGATGACCAGAAGGTCCTCGTAGTCGCGCTCGGCGATTTCCTTGGCGAGTTCCAGATTGCGCCGTGCGATTGCCGAGGCGCTGAACAGAACCTCGATTTCCTTGCCGCGTACCACAGGCATCAGTGATTGCCCTCCCGGAAGCTGACCGAAACGGATTTCACGCCGTACCTAGGTGCCTCCAGGCGGCTCGAAAAGGAGTAGCGATCGCCGGGCTCCAGTTCGGCGCCGTTTGTCCCCAGAAAATAACGTGTCGCCGAGCCGTTGTTGTCGGTGACCATGATCTCGATCGGCGGCAGCGGGCTGGCACTTCCGCCATGGTTTTCGGCAAGACCATCGATGAACAGCACGTCACGGCCGTTGCGGTTCTCGATCCGGCTCTTCACCTCGCCGATCCGTAGCGGCTGGAGGCGCTCGGAAGGGGTGGGAAGAACGACGTTACGCACCAGCGCATGGCCACCGGAAACCCAGAATGCGAGGATTACGAGGGTGAGGCTGAAGGACCAGAATAGCGGGCCACCTTGTTTGGCGCGGCGCTCGTTCCCGCCATCGGCGGCATCTGCTTTCAGAAAATCCATGCCGGTGGCCGTAGCGGCGGCTTCGAAACGGCGCGGAAGCGGCTCAATCGGGGCATCGACCGTCTCGTATTCGGCGTCCGAAGCGTCGCCTTTGAGTACAGTATTGCTGCGCGCGACATCGCCCGTCATGATTTCGCCGGAAACCGGGCGTGCCTTGTCATCCTCGTTCATGCGGCCGGCCGTCCTTTAGCGGTGCTCCTGCAGCCAGTAGACCGAAATGGTTAATGCTTCGCTGCGGAAACACCATTCAGACGTGGAATTTAACCCGGCATTAACCATGCGGATGGATGTTCGGGCTTGCCCCGTTCCGCCGAACCGCAACCGGCAAATCGCAAGACGTAAGGACTTCCGGTGATCCGATTCGAGAATGTCGGCCTTCGCTATGGCATGGGGCCGGAAATCCTCCGCGACATCTCGTTCGATCTGCCGGAACGCTCATTCCAGTTTCTGAGCGGCCCGTCGGGCGCCGGCAAGACGACGCTGCTGCGTCTGCTGTTTCTGTCGCTCAAGCCGACGCGCGGGCTCATCACGGTCTTCAACAAGGATCGCGCGCGCATCACGCGTCGCGAACTGCCGATGCTGCGGCGGCGCATCGGCGTCGTGTTCCAGGATTTTCGCCTGCTCGACCACATGACCACTTACGAGAACGTGGCCCTGCCGTTGCGCGTGCGCGGGCGCGAGGAGGCCACGTATCGCTCGGACGTGATCGAGCTTCTGAAATGGGTTGGCCTCGGCGAGCGCATGCACGTGCTGCCGCCGGTGCTTTCGGGCGGCGAAAAGCAGCGCGCGGCGATCGCGCGCGCGCTCATCGAGCAACCGGAAATCCTTCTGGCGGACGAGCCGACCGGCAATGTCGATCCGCCGCTGGCGCGGCGGCTTCTGCGCCTCTTCATCGAGTTGAACCGGCTCGGCACGGCGGTGGTCATCGCCACCCACGATCTCGGCCTGATGGAGCAGGTGGATGCGCGCCGCATGATCCTCGCAGACGGGCGGCTCGAAATCCATGATTGAGCGGGACCCGGCAGAAGAGGCCGACCACGAGGAGGCAGCGCCGGCACGCCCGGAGCGCACGCCGCGCAAATCCGCGCCCATCGTGCCGCCGCAGAACGTCGCGGGCAGCGCGCTGATCCTCGTCATCGCCATCATGACTTTCCTGTCCTGCCTTACGCTGGGCGCGGTGACGCTCGTGCGCGATACAGCGGCGACATGGCAAACCCAGATCGCCCGCGAGGCGACGATCCAGATCAAGCCGGCTGAAGACTTCGACATCGAGGCGGGCCTTGCCGCCGCGCAGCGCATCGTGTCGGGCTTCGCAGGCGTACGCTCGGCCTCGATCGTCGGTGCGGAAGCGACGATCCGGCTGCTCGAACCTTGGCTCGGCTCGGGCCTCGACATCGACGAACTGCCCGTGCCGCGTCTCGTCATCGTGACGATCGATCCGGCATCGCCACCGGATTTCGCCGCGATGCGGACGGCTTTGAGCGCGGAAGTGCCTCAGGCCGCGCTCGACGACCACCGTACCTGGGTCGACCGTCTGGTCGCGATGGCGCGCACGACCGTTACCATCGGCATATCGGTGCTGGCGCTGATGCTGGCGGCCACCGTGCTGTCCGTCGTCTTTGCAACGCGTGGTGCGATGGCCGGCAACGGTCACATCATCGAGGTGCTGCATTTCGTCGGGGCGGAGGCGCGATTCATCGCCGGCGAGTTCCGCCGTCATTTCCTGCTCACCGGCATGAAGGGCGCTGCGGCGGGTGGACTGGCCGCGATCGTCGTCTTCGTCGCCTTCTCCTGGTGGTCCTCGCGCAACATGGCGACGCCCGAGGCCGATCAGGCGACGGCGCTGTTCGGCAACTTCGCGATCGGCACCGCCGGCTATGCGGGTGTCGCACTGGTCGTGCTTGCCGTCGGCGCGCTGACGGCCGCGACCTCGCACCTCACTGTGGTATCCTATCTGGGCGACATCGATGCCCGTCATCATGACGGCTGAGCGCGCCGGAAGACTGTCATAACATGGCTATCCATTGCCGCAATTCGTGGTTAACGATGGCAGCATGAAGGGGCCCGTAAGAACAGATGCGCCGCTCAGGCGCTGGATTCGCGCGCTTGCCGTCTCGGCGGCCGTGCTGTTGTGCGGCGGCCTTGCCTTCCTCGGCGGCTTCGCGGCATTCTCCACCCACGTCGCCCGGCTGACGACGCCGGTTGAGCAGCGTGACGCCGACGCCATCATCGTCCTGACCGGTGGCGAGAAGCGTCTCGACGCGGCATTCGACCTGCTTCGGTCCGGCAAGGGACAGCGGCTGCTCATCAGCGGCGTGAACCCTTCGGCGCGCATCGTCGACCTGCAACTGGCGACCGGTGGCGATCCGGACCTTTTCGCCTGCTGCGTCGATATCGACCGCGCCGCGCTCGATACCATCGGCAATGCCGAGGAGAGCGCCAAATGGGTCAACAACCACGCCTATGGCAGCGTGATCGTGGTCACCAACAACTATCACATGCCGCGCAGCCTGCTTGAGCTGAAGCGGATGATCGGCGACACCGACCTGCTGCCCTATCCGGTCGTCAATACGCGGCTCGACGGCGGCGAGTGGATGACCAAACGCGAAGCACTGCGGGTGCTTTTCATCGAATATGCCAAATATCTTGCCGCGGTGGTGCGCGGCGCCTTCCCGCGTTTAGCCATACAGCAAACGGGCATGGTCGAGGCAGCGGCGCCGGCCTCCGCCGAAATGGTCCAATAGGATAAGGCGAGGCCGCGACGCATTTCCCTTTGCAGCGGCTTGGTGTAACCAAACCTCCGCACGACAATCCTCAGGCCGGTCCCCATGCTCGTCGTCAGGTCGCTGGCGTTCAACGTCGCCTTCTATCTCAGCCTCATCATCCAGATGATCGTCTGGACGCCTTTCTATTTCATCGCGCCGCGCCATCTTGCCTGGTTCGTGCCGAAGTTCTGGGCGCGGTCGAGCCTCAAGCTGCAGGAATGGATCGCCGGCACCGAAAGCCGGATCGAAGGCATGGAGAACCTGCCGGACGGCCCGTTCATCCTGGCGCCCAAGCATCAGTCCTTCTGGGATACGATCTCGTTCTTTCCCTATCTGCGCGACCCGGTCTACATCCTCAAGCGCGAGCTGATGTGGATCCCGATGTTCGGCTGGTACGTCGCCAAGATGCGGATGATCCCGATCAACCGCGGCAGCCGTTCGAAGGCGCTGAAACAGGCACTGGTCGTCGCGCGTGAGCGCATGGCCGAGAATCGGCAGCTCATCATCTATCCCGAAGGTACGCGCCGCGCGCCGGGCGACGAGCCCGCCTACAAATGGGGCATCGTCGAAATCTATTCGGCGCTCGGGGTGCCCGTGGTGCCGGTGGCCCATGTCGCCGGCCTCTATTGGCCGCGCCGCAAGTTCCTGCGGTTTCCGGGCGTGATCCACGCCCGGTTCCTGCCGCCGATCGAACCCGGGCTGGCAAAGGAAGCGTTCATGGAGCGGCTGGTTTCCGAAACCGAGGCCGCCTGCGACGAACTGCTGGTCGAGGCCGCGCGTTCGGCCAACCCACCGCAGATGCCGCCCACGGCCGTGAAGAGGCTCAGGGAACTTGGGGTGGAGGCGCCTGTGGCGCGGGATTGAGGCGATCCGCGACCCGCTCCAGCCAGTGGTCGTGTATGCCCAGCGCCCGCAGGTGGCCGATCGTGTTCAGCACATATTCCTCGTTCGGTCCGGACTGGCCGAGCGAGCCGCTAACGGTTCTCGCAGCCTCTTCCACGTCGACGCGGGCAGCATACTGGACGTGATTGCGGTCGACGACGTAGGTCACCGCTTCCACTATGTCGCCGGTATCGAGCCGGATCGGGAGCCTTTTTTCGAGGTAGACGTTGGTAACGAGTTCGCGCTCGCGCAGATAGGCCATCACCTCGCCGGAAAGATCATCCGGGACGCGGAAGGCGAGGCCGAGGCAAGAACCCCCGCGGTCGAGGCCCAACACGAGACCCGGTCGGTCCGGCGTCCCGCGATGGACATGCGAGCGCACGCACAACGCGCGACGATAACCCATGAGGCGCGCCCTGTGCGTTTCGGTATGGGCAAAACCCGGCCGCCACATCAGCGAGCCATAGCCAAACACCCAAAAATCGCCCATATCGCCAAACCACACTGAATGCACCGGACCGTTCCGGGGTGAGGGGTAGCGAGAGCAAGGGCATGGCGTCAAGCGGAGCGGGACGACCCAACTACAGCAGGCGGTTCTTCTGGTTCGCGCTGGCGATCGTGCTGGCGGGCGCGCTGTATTCGTTCGGCTGGCATTACGTCTCCGGCCGCCTGATTGATCAGGTCAACGCGACGGTCGCCGGAATTAACCGCGACGGGCGCCGGGCGAGCTGCGAGAACGCAGAGGCGCGGGGCTATCCGTTCCGCATAGGCGTGTTCTGCCGTTCGGTGATGTTCGAGGACGGCCGCAACGGCATCGGCTTCCGGGCGCGCCAGTTCCGTTCGGCCGCACAGGTCTATGCGCCGAACCACATCATCGGTGAACTCGACGGCCCGGCGACGCTGCAGGTGCCGGGCCTCAACGCGCTCGACCTGACCTGGTCGAACCTGCAGGCCAGTGTGCGGCTTGCCTCGCCTCTGCCCGAGCGGGTGTCGATGGAAAGCCGCGATCTGGCGGTGAGGCTGGATGAGCCGGGTGACGCATCGCCGCTTGTGGGGCAGGCCGAGAGTTTTCAGCTCCATATGAGGCCTGCGGGCACGGACCTCGATCTTGCCGCCCGGTTCTCCGCGCTGCTGCTCGATGCCCAACTGGTCGGCGCAACCACGCTGCCGCCCCTCGACGGGCTGGTAGACGTATCCCTGGCCGGCTGGGCGGAACCGATCGAGGATCGACGCAGCCTGCGCGGCCGTTCGGGCACGATCCGCAACATGACGATCTCGACGGCGGAAGGTGCGGGCGTGACGATCACCGGACCGGTGGCGATAGACGAGGCGGGGCTTGTCGACGCCGAATTGAGCGTCACGGTACGCCAACCGCAGGCGCTGGCAAGCATCCTCGCCGAGCTGATGCCCGAATCGCGCCGCGAAATCGAGCTGGCGATGACGGGACTGTCGGCAATGGGGGATACGCCTACCCTGCCGCTGCGTATCGAAAGCGGCGAGGTGCGGCTCGGCTTCCTGTCGCTTGGCGAGATACCGCCGCTCTGACGCTCAGCGCTTCTCGGGATGGGAGGCGACGAAACGGCCGAAGTCGGGCGCGTCGATTTCCTGTCCGGCCTCGATGATCGAGCGGCGCACGGCGCGCGTGCGCGTGAACATGTCGAACAGCTTGTCGCCATCGCCCCAGCGGATCGCGCGCTGCAGCGAGGCGAGGTCCTCGGAGAAACGCGACAGCATCTCGAGGATCGCGTCCTTGTTGTGCAGGCATACGTCCCGCCACATGGTCGGGTCGGATGCCGCCAGTCGCGTGAAATCGCGAAAGCCGGACGCGGAATATTTGATGACCTCGGACTTGGTCACCGTTTCCAGATCGTCGGCGGTGCCGACGATGTTGTAGGCGATGATATGCGGCAGGTGCGAAACCATCGCCAGCACCATGTCGTGGTGCTGCGGGTCCATAGTGTCGATGTTGGAGCCGCAGCCGCGCCAGAAGGCGGCTAGCCGTTCGACAGCGCCTTCATCCGTTCCGTCCGGCGGCGTCAGGATGCACCAGCGGTTTTCGAACAGTTCCGCAAAGCCGGCATCGGGACCGGACTTTTCCGTGCCCGCGAGCGGGTGGCCGGGGATGAAATGCACGTGTTCCGGCATGTGTGGCTGCATCTGCGCGATCACCGACGCCTTGGTCGAACCGACATCGGTGATGATAGCGCCCGCCTTGAGCGAAGATGCAATGCGTTCCGCCACCGCGCCGGAAGATCCGACCGGCACCGAGACGATCACCAGATCGGCGTCCACGACCGCTTCCGCGGGATCGGCTGTGTATCGGTCGCCAAGGCCGAGTTCTGCGGCGCGCGTCAGCGTTTCTTCGCTGCGGGTCGAAATGACGATCTCGCCGGCAAGATTTTCCTGGCGGATCTTCCGTGCCAGCGACGAGCCGATCAGGCCGATGCCGATCAGCGCGATCCGGTCGAACATGGGATTAGGCATCGTTCAGTCTTTCAGGAATTCGGAGAGGGCGGCGACTACGCCGCGATTGGCTTCCTCGGTGCCGATCGTCATGCGCAGCGCGTTGGGAAAGCCGTAAGCGGCGACACGGCGCAGCAGATAGCCGCGCGCCGCCAGATATTCGTCGGCTGCTGCTGCCGAATATCGTACGTCGTCGGGGAAGTGGATGAGGATGAAGTTGCCGACGCTGGGCGTGACCCGCAGGCCGAGCTTGCGCAGCTCTTCGCTCGTCCAGTTGCGCCATTCCTCGTTGTGGCCCGCAGAGCGCTCGACATGCGCCCGGTCGAGCATGGCGGCCACTCCCGCCTCGATCGCCATGGCGCTGACGTTGAACGGATCGCGCACGCGTTCCAGCACGTCGACGACATGCTGCGGAGCGTAGATCCAGCCGATGCGCGCGCCGCCGAGGCCGTAGACCTTGGAGAAGGTTCGGGTCATGACGACATTGCCGGAACCGGCGACGAGCTCGACGCCTGCCTCGTAGTCGTTGCGGCGCACGAATTCGGCGTAGGCGGCATCGATGATGAGCAACACGTCCCTGGGCAGTCCCGCATGCAGCCGGCGTACCTCGCCGAAGGGCAGGTAGGTGCCGGTCGGGTTGTTCGGGTTGGCCAGGAAGACCGCCTTGGTCTTCGGCGTCACGGCTGCAAGGATAGCGTCGACGTCGGCGCGCTCGTCGGTTTCCCTGGCCACCACCGGCATGGCGCCGGCGGCGCGGATGTAGATCGGATAGGCGAGGAAGCCGTGCTCGCTGTAGATCGCCTCGTCGCCGTCGCGCAGATAGGTGCGCGCCATGAGGGCGATCGCCTCGTCGGAGCCGTTGAAGGCCATCACATTGGCCGCGTTTAGCCCATGCACGCTGGCGATGGTCTCGCGCAGGCGCTTTGACGCGCCGTCGGGATAAAGCTCCATCTTCTCGGCCACTGCGCGTGCGGCCTCGACCGCCTTCGGCGAAGGGCCGAGCGGGTTCTCGTTGGCCGAGAGCTTGTGAACCTTCGCAACACCGGCCGGCGCATGGCTCTTGCCGGGCACGTAGGCATCGATCTCCATCACGCCGGGGCGTGGTTGCGGGCGAAGCTCGGTGGTCATGGGCGTATTCCAGCTTGAAGGGCCGCCTGCCTCTAGCAAGCTTTGCCGTTGACGCAAAGGGCGGGCAGGCCTAAAAGCAAGGTCAGACCCGTGGTGATTTGGCCGGTCGGCTTGCAGCCACGTTAAACAAGTTGCTAAAGGGCCGTTTGCAACATGTCCGTTGGGACCGGCCGCGAATTCGCCGCCGGTTTTTTTATTTTGGAGTGTTTGCAGTGCCGATCAAGATCCCCGACCAGCTTCCCGCCCGCGACATACTGGTGCGCGAGGGCGTGTCCGTCATGGACGAGCGCTCGGCGCTGCGGCAGGACATCCGGCCGCTGCAGATCGGTCTACTTAACCTGATGCCCAACAAGATCCGCACCGAGACGCAGATCGCCCGGTTGATCGGCGCGACGCCGCTGCAGGTTGAACTGACGCTGGTGCGCATCGGCAATCACAAGGCCAAGAACACGTCCGAAGAGCATCTCATCACCTTCTACCAGACGTGGGAGGAGGTCAGGTCGCGCAAGTTCGACGGCTTCATCGTCACCGGCGCGCCGATCGAGCTGCTGCCGTTCGAGGACGTCACCTACTGGGACGAGTTGACCAAAATCCTCGATTGGACGACGACCAACGTGCACTCGTCGTTCTTCATCTGCTGGGGGGCGATGGCCGCTGCCTGGCACTTCCACCGCGTGCCCAAATACACGCTGGAGAAGAAGGCGTTCGGCGTCTTCCGCCACCGCAACCACGCGCCGGCGTCGCCTTTCCTCACCGGCTTCTCCGACGATTTCGCCATTCCCGTCTCGCGCTGGACGGAGGTCCGCAGTGCCGACATTGCGGCCAATACAGGTCTGGAGCTATTGATGGAGTCGGATGTCACCGGTCCGTGCATGCTGGCCGAGAAAGCCGGCAACCGGCTCTATATGTTCAACCACATCGAATACGATTCGACCTCGCTGAAGGAAGAGTACGACCGCGACGTCGCGGCCGGCTCGCCGATAGAGGTGCCGCACGAATATTACCCTGGGAACGATCCGGCGCGACCGCCGCTCAACCGCTGGCGCTCGCATGCGCATCTGCTCTTCGGCAACTGGATCAACCAGGTCTACCAGACCACTCCGTATGATCTGGCGGCGCTCGGCGGAGATTCGCAGGCGGTGGTGGCGTGACCGTCCAGCGGTGCCCGGCGACCTGAGAAACGCATTTTAGCTGCACCGCCGCCGATTTCCGTTGGCGGCGGATGCTCTATGCCGCGTCGAGGGGATCGGGCACATCGCGCCGCGCGTCGGCGGCATTGCGAAAGGCGCGTGTCGCGCCCTGCGGTGTCAGCACCGGCACGAAGACGCGACGCGACGCGCGTGCGGCCACAGGCACGCCCTGATACAGCCGCTTCTGCGCTTCCACCACGATCACGCCGGCAAAGATCGGCCACAGCCGGCGGCCTGTTCGCTCGAGCAGCGCGTGCAGCCGCATCATCCAGCGACGCCGCGACGGCGGGAAGTGCAGAGCGTCGGCCCACGCACCGGGGGTGAAATTGGTGTCGCGCAGGAGGTTGGTGAGTTGGGTTCGCGAGAACGGTCGCCCGGTGCCGAACGGCGTATGCTCGAAGCGTGCCCAGACGCCGCGCCGGTTCGGCACCACGATGACCAGCCTGCCGCCGGGCGCGAGCACCCGCCAGATTTCCATCAAGGTCTCGCGCGGGTTTTCGGCATGTTCGAGCGCGTGCACGAGCAGGATGCGATCGATGGACGAATCGAAGAGCGGCAGCTCCTCGTCGAAAACCAGTGCCGTCGCCGAAGGGCCGCCCGCCGGCCAGTTCACCGCGCCCTGGGTCGCCGGCATGAAGGCGAAGACGCGCTCGGCATCACCGCCGAAGCGCTCCAGCCACGGCAGTGCATAGCCAAGCCCGACGAGGCGCTCGTTGGGCAGCGAAGCCCAGATCGACGAGAGCGCCATGGCGATCGAGCGCTCGGCGAGCCGGCCCAGCGTCGAGGTGTAGAAGGCGCGCAGATCGATGATGTCGGACAACATGGCGCGAACCGTATCCGTGGGCCGGCGCGACTTCAAGGCAGCTCTCTCGGGCGGTGACAAGGCGCATGGTCGGCCCTATCGTGCCGCCCAATCAAAGGAGGCGCAACATGGCGGTCGAGATAGAACAATTCATGTGCCGAAGCGACAATTTCGGTGTTTTGGTGCGCGACACCGCAAGCGGCGAGACAGCGCTCATCGATGCGCCTGAGGAAAGGGCTATCCTCGAGGCGGTCGAGCGCACCGGCTGGACGCCGACGATGATCCTGACGACGCACCACCATCTCGACCATGTGGAAGCCAACCTTGCGCTCAAGGAGCGTTTCGGCCTGCGCATCGTCGGGCCGAAGGCCGAAGCATCGAAAATACCGGGCATCGACGACACGGTCGCCGAGGGCGACACGGTCCGGCTCGGCGGCGAGGAGGTGCGGGTCATCGAAACGCCGGGCCACACGGCCGGCCACGTGTCCTATTACCTGCCGCGGTCCCGCGTCGCGTTCACCGCCGACACGCTGTTCGCGCTCGGCTGCGGGCGGCTGTTCGAAGGCACACCAGCGACGATGCTCGCCTCGCTGAAAAAGCTTGCAGGGCTGCCGACCGAAACCATTGTCTATTGCGGCCACGAATATACGTTGTCGAATGCGCGTTTCGCGCTGACCGTCGACCCGACCAACCCGGTCCTGAAGCAGCGCGTGAAAGCCATTGAGGCGTTGCGCGCCGAGGATCAGCCGACATTGCCCACAACCATCGGGGAGGAAATGGCGACCAACCCGTTCATGCGCTGGCACGACCCGGCGATCCGCCGGAACCTGGGGATGGAGACCGCATCCGACGAGGCGGTCTTCGCCGAGATACGTAAGCGCAAAGACGTCTCCTGATATGCAGGCTGCCGATGATATGCAGGCTGCCGACATCATCGCCAGGCTTGGCATGCAGCGGCACCCGGAAGGCGGCTGGTATGTCGAGACCTTCCGCGACAATGCCGGCAGCGAGCGCGGCCATTCGACCGCGATCTATTTTCTGCTGGAAGAAGGTGACAGATCGCACTGGCACCGGGTGAAGGATGCCGTCGAGATCTGGCATTATCACGCCGGCGCGCCGCTGGAACTGGCGATCTGGCGCGAGGGTGGTGATGTTGTCGAGCGGCTGCAGCTCGGCATCGATCTGGGGACAGGCGAGCGCCCGCAGGGCATCGTGCCGGCCGGTTGCTGGCAGGCGGCGCGTTCGACTGGTGCCTGGACGCTGGTCGGCTGCACGGTCGCGCCGGGCTTCCTGTTTTCCGCTTTCGAACTTGCTCCGCCGGGCTGGGAGCCGCCCGTCAGAGGATGAAGGCGAGGGTGATCGCAACCTGCGCCAGATAATACAGCACCCACACCGAGGGCGCCGCCCAACTATGATGTCGCGATGCAGGCGCGAAAAGGAACTTCGCCGCGGCCAGTATCGCGTCTGAAACGACGAACATCGCCGCGCCGACCATCACCAGAGGGGCCGCAACCGTCGCCGAACTCCACATCATGGCAAGGATGGCGGCCGCGTAAGCCGCCACGGCCGGCCGCATGTCCGGTCCGGCCGCAGGCAGAAGCCGGCGCAGCAGCGGCAGTGCGGCCAAGGTGACGGCCACCGGCAATGCCAGCCGCCATGGCTGCACGGCGAGGATTTCGGTCCCCGCGCCGGTAGCTACAAACAACGCGACATAGGCAAGATGGGCGACGAGAAAGCTCGCAAGCCCGCCGAGGAAGGCTTTTTCGCCGTCCTTTGCCAGAAACGCGTCGCCGATCGCGCTCAGCGCCAGGGCGGCGACCAGCAGAAGCGGCCCACCCTCGACCTGCGCCAACACCGCCAGCAGGGCAACCGAACCCGTCTTGACGACCGTTCTCCGCCAGGATGGCGGCCGATGCAGCATCAACAGGTAGAGAAAGGCGGCTACGGCGGAAAGCAGCAGCGTGCCGTTGGAAAGCGATTCCGGCCCGCCGGCGAACGGCATCATGCGCCGGCCTCCTGCTGTGCCGGCGTCTTGGGCCTGAACAGCATGGACTTGGCGGCGAGCACTGCGCCGGCCGTGATCAACAGGCAGGCAACGAGAATGTTGAGGCTGGCGGTCGCAGCGCCCGCCGCGATCAGCACCAGCGTCGAGAGCAGCGGCGCGGCATAGCTGGCAGCGCCCAGCACCTGGATGTTGCCGCGCTTGACGCCGTGGTCCCATGCGTAGAAGGCCGCGCCGACGGGCATAAGGCCGAGCCCGAGCACGGCCAGCCACTGGCCCGTGTCAGCCGGCCAGACGGTTTCCTCGAGCAGCAGGTGGCAGGCAAGCGAGAGCAAGGCCGTTGCCGCGCAGAACCAGGTGACGACGCTGGTCGGCACCGCCGGGAACCGCCGCGACAGAAGCGAATAGGACGACCAGGTCAGCGCGCACAGGCCCGCCATGGCGTAGCCGAACGCATATTGCGGGTCGAAGGAAAGCCCCCCGCCGCGCGAGACGATCAGAAACGCGCCGGCAAGTCCCAGCACAGTGCCCGCGATATGGTGCCAGCGCAGTGTCTCGCCCGGCAGCAGTGCCGAGCCGACCACGATCAGCAGCGGCCAGAGATAGGCGATCAGGCTCGCCTCGACCGCCGGCGCGTTGCGCAGCGCGGTGA
>JAEWFU010000137.1 GCA_023388675.1 Pseudomonadota bacterium
CAACATCTGCACGCTCGTCTCCATGCCGTCGTCCCCCTGCAAAGGGGCGCATCCGGAAACGAGCAATAGTCTGTTAACCCTAACGGACGGTTAACGATAGGTCGTTGAAATCATTGACACTCGTTACCGCATCAGCGGGAACTTGGGCCGATTGACGCCGATGCTCTCTGGCCGCATCACGCCCTTGCCGGCCGGAGATCAGTTATGTCCAAAAACATCCTCCCGCAGCAGAAGACGCCGAAGCTGATTGTCGTCGTTGCCTTCGATCGCGACGAAGACGGCGAGTTGCAGCCCGTGTTCGGGCCAGCGGAGCAGCAGAGAAGCGAACCCGGCAATAGGCGAGTATGGCGAGCCGACGGTACTGTTTCAGGCCGGCGACGTGCCCGACATGGAGTGAGTATATGTCCAGATTGAATTGGGGGCGGCGCTTCAACGGACCCAACCCTGTGTCGCAGGCCCCATGGCGCGAAGCATCAGGCGATGTCCCATTTTAGGTTCAGAGTCGCCCGGCGCGAGGAAGTACGCTTGCTGGCCTTCGTGGGTGGATCTTTGCTAAGGAGTGCTCTCGAATATTCAACAGAGACCCGAAAGAACCAGCACGGCAGCGACCGTGACAGGCTTTCATTCTTGCGACCAAGGTGGCGAAGATGAACAAGCCTTTTGTATCGTTGCGTCCAGAAATCACCCGGACACACGCATTTGCCCTGATGGACTGGTTGGAAGACGAACGCGTGACGCGCTACCTGAGCGATTCAAGCAGCGTGTCCCGGTTTATCGCCCAGACGGTCGAACGAGCTCAGATGCCGATCCTCACACATCTGTTCAATCAGGGTGGCCGCTTCTTCATGGCCTACGACAGGAACGATAATCCGGTCGGCTTCGTCCGTCTGGTCAAGACAGGCGCTGGCTGTGAAATCGTCCTCGTTGTTGGGGGCCATGACAACTGGGGGCAAGGGCTTGGCGGGAGCACCATCCGGGAAGGCTTGAAGCTTGCATTCCTCGACATGCGCGCCGAAAACGTCATTGCCAAAATCCACCCGGACAACACCCGATCGCTGAAGGGGTTCGAGCGCTGCGGCTTTTATCTCCAGAGCAAAACACCAACGCTTAATTCGCTTTCTATGACGGCTGGTCGCTATCTTCAGCTTCTGCGCGAAGGCGCCATGGCGAGTTCGCCCGAGATCTATGTCACCGAGATCGACAAGGCGCGGATACAGAGTCTGTTAGCGTTCGGGGAAGATGTTCCTATAGCTGACCTCGAACACGAGATCGAAAGAGCCATTATCGTTGACCCTCAGAACGTCGCGGGGGATGTCGTGACAATGAACTCAAGGGTTGTGATCCAGTTGGACGGCGAAGAAAAGGAAGTGGCTCTTGTCTACCCGCAAGACGCTGACGAACGCTCTGGGAAGCTATCGGTCCTTTCCGACGTCGGAGCAGCGATCCTAGGCTACCAGGAGGGCGACGCCATCGACTGGGTGGTTTCAGAGCGGACTCGACGTATTCAGATCGAGCGGGTGATCTACCAGCCGGAATCCTCCGGTGACTTTCATCTCTGATTGAGGTGCAGGAAGCCAGCCATCGGCCTATGGCTGTTCAGTTTGACATTCTGGACGGCGTGGCCGAGACATAAGTTATGCGACAGCGCCCCACATTCCTTCATGGCTGCCTACAAGTAGGCTGACTGCCTGGCGTCACTACCTGCGAAAGCAAGAGCGACGCCAGGTTAAACCCTCACTCCCAATTCAGTTATGTCGACGTGCTGCTAGCCACCGTGCTCTGCGGCCCGACGTATGTAGTCGAGGATTACGTCAGTGACCTTCAAATACAGCTATACGTTTCCTATCAGCGGTCCGAACAAGATTCCACGCTTCAAGAAGTGGGCGGCAGAACACGCCCCTGAGATCGATGTAAGCCTCCCACCTCAGGTTCCAGTGAAGAGTGAGGCCATGACGATACGGCTCAAGTCCGTAGAGGACCGGCAGACACTGGTTTCTCGAATAGGTGAGGCTCAACTGTAAGCGAGCCGCAATTCTGAACATCAGCGAGGCGCGCTGCTTTCCGGTCGGGATCGGCTTTCAAGCAGCATGTTCCGATCCGTGCCGACGCGCCTCGCTCACCTTGCGGTGAGCGCACCTCCGCGAAGGTCTATGACCGTGCCGTTCTTGAAGCTGCCGATCGCTTTGCCGATGCGCGGTTGAAGGGTCGCGAACGGAGCGTTAACATCGGCGGTAACGGGCGGTAACGCGCCTTGTCTACAGGGTTGAAATATAATCCGAATTCGCAAGATCAACCGTAACGGGCGGTTAAGGCGCCGGGCTGGCGCCGGGTTCCGTCCGGCATCAGGAAGTCCCTCTCATGCCGCTGAAACTGACCGAAAAGCCCGCGCGCGACGCACGTCCCGTTCATCTCGTCACTAAAAAGAGCTTCGAGCAGCTCGATCTCGACGACCGGTCGCGCGCCTGGGCGGCAGCCAACGGCTTTTCGGGGCAGGCGGGCAGGCTGCTGGTCCTGCCGGGCGAAGACGGTGCGGTCGCGGGCGCCCTGTTTGGCGTGGCAGCCGAACGCGGCGGCTTCGCACCGCTGGAAACGGGAACGCTCGCACGCCAGCTTCCCGACGGCGCATGGCGGTTTGCCGGGCCGGCTGGGGAACCGGAACTCGCGGCGCTGGGTCTGGCACTGGGCAGCTACAGTTTCTCCCGCTATCGCAAGAACGAGACGCCCGGGCTGGAATTCGCGATCGCCGACGGGGCAAGCCTGGAGGCTGTGCAGCGCCGGGCCGATGCGGTCTATCTCGTGCGCGATCTCATCAACACGCCGACGAGCGACATGGGCCCGGAAGCGCTGGAGGCTGCCGTGCGCAAACTGGCCAAGGCGCACAAGGCGACCGTGAAGGTGATTGCAGGCGACGATCTCCTGAAGAAGAACTTCCCGATGATCCATGCCGTGGGACGCGCATCGGCGCAGGCGCCGCGGCTGATCGATCTCACCTGGGGCCAGAAGGACGCGCCGAAGGTCACGCTGGTGGGCAAGGGCGTGTGCTTCGACACCGGCGGCCTCGACATCAAGCCGGCCTCCGGCATGCTCCTGATGAAGAAGGACATGGGCGGCGCGGCGAACGTGCTCGGCCTTGCGTCGATGATCATGGCGGCCGGCCTGAAGGTGAGGCTGCGCGTGCTGGTGCCGGCCGTCGAGAACTCGATCTCCGGCAACGCGTTCCGCCCCGGCGACGTGCTCCAGAGCCGCAAGGGGCCGACGGTCGAGATCGGCAATACCGATGCGGAAGGCAGGCTGGTGCTTGCCGACGCGCTAGCGCTTGCCGACGAAGAGGAGCCGCAGGTGCTGATCGACATGGCGACGCTGACGGGCGCGGCCCGTGTGGCGCTCGGGCCCGACCTGCCGCCCTTCTTCACCGACGACGAGGCGTTTGCCTCGGACCTGTCGGAAGCGTCTGCGCGCACGGCCGACCCGCTGTGGCGGATGCCGTTGTGGTCGCCCTACGACAGGAAGCTCGCTTCCAAGGTTGCAGACGTCAACAATGTGACGTCGGACGGCTTTGCCGGCGCCGTGACGGCAGCACTGTTCCTACGCCGCTTCGTGGAGAAGGCGGGAAGCTGGACGCATTTGGACGTTTACGGCTGGAGTCCGGTCGACAGGCCCCATTGCCCGGTGGGCGGCGAGGCGCAGGGCATCCGCGCCATCGAGGACGTGCTGGCGCGCCGCTACGGCGGCTGAAGACGGGCTACTGGCTCGGCGCGGCTTCGAGCAGCGTCTTCAACCGCTCGGTGACGAGGTGGAATTCCTCGTCGGTGAGGACGTCGAGGTTGATGAGGGCCGAATTGCGCACGCCCAGCGCGACCAGGAAGATGACGATCGACAGCGCCGGATCGGCGCTGTTTTCCTTCATGCGGTCGAGCAGCTCGCGCTCGAAGCGCCGCACAGGCTTCAGGAAATCCGGGTTCTCGGCCAGTGCCGCCAGCAGGCCAGAGGGCGGCGGCTTGCTGCAATCGTGGTCCTCGACGAAAAGTTCGAGATATGCTTCCGCCAGGCCGTTGGGTTCGCCCTGCTTTTCGGCGGCACGCGTCGACAGGGTTTCCGCGAAAGTGGAGACGAACATCTCCACCACCCCTTCCATGAGCGCGGCTTTCGTGGGAAAATGATAGAGAAGTCCGCCCTTGGACGTGCCCGCCCGGGCGGCTACGGCGTCGAGGGACAGGCTGCCGGCTCCCGATTCACGGGAGATGTCTGCCGCCGCTTCAAGGAGACGCTGCCTGGTGTTGGGTCGCTTCTCTGCCATTTCATCTACATTCGGGGTTGACAATACCGTCCAGACGGTACAGTAGATCGCGCTCGATTTGCAAGGTTATTATTGCGGCCGTTCCCCGGGATGCCGTCGATCTTGCTCGTCGGTTCCAGCCAGAAAGCCCAAGACCCATGATCAAGCGCCTCCTCATCGCAATCGTACTGCTGGCTGTCCTTGCGGCAGGTGTGGTCGGATTCAACATGTTCCGGGATCAGGCGATCGAGAATTTCTTCGCCAATATGCCGGTGGCGACCGTCACGGTTTCCACGATGGAGGTCAAGCCGCAATCGTGGACCCCCTCGATCGATGCGATCGGAACGGTCAACGCGATCCGCGGCGTCGACCTGACAGTGGAAACGACGGGCATCGTCAAGGAATTGCGGTTCTCGGCCAATGAGCGCGTGGAGGCGGGCGCAGTGCTGGTGCAGCTCGACGACGCCGTGCAGCGCGCGGACCTCTTCGCCGCCCGCACCCAGGCCGATCTCGACAAGCAGGCGCTGGACCGCGCTATGGAGCTGCAGCAGCGCGGCGTCGGCTCGACGGTTTCGCTGCAAGCCGCCGAGGCGGCTGCGGCTGCTTCCGGAGCGCAGGCCGAAAAGCTTGAAGCCGTGCTGCAGCAGAAGCAGTTGCGCGCGCCGTTCGCCGGCACCGTCGGCATTCCGCGCGTCGACATCGGCCAGTATCTGTCGCCGGGCACCAGCGTGGTGACGCTTCAGGATCTCGAGACGATGCGGGCCGACTTCACGGTGCCGGAGCAGCGGCTGAGCCAGCTCAGCATCGGCCAGCCGGTGCGCCTGACCGTGGAGGGAGACGAGAACGAGTTGACCGGCGAGGTCGTGGGCATCGACCCGAAGGTCGATCCGTCGAGCCGTCTGGTTTCGGTCCGCGCGGCGATCGAGAATCCGGACGAGCGCCTGACCCCCGGCCAGTTCGCGCGCATCTATGTGGACATGCCGAAGGAGGATGACGTCATCGCGCTGCCGCAGACGGCCGTCGTGACGAGCCTGTACGGCGACTATGTCTATGTCGCGCGCAAGCCCGAAGCTGAAGGCGAAGGGGAGGCTGCGGCCGAAGGCGACGAAGAAAAACTCGAGGCGCGGCAGGTCTTCGTGACGGTGGGACGCAGGTCCGGAAGCCAGGTGGAAATCGCCTCCGGCCTCGAAGGCGGCGAGATGGTGGTGACCGCCGGTCAGAACCGCCTCAACAACGGCACGCCCATCGCCATCGACAACACCATCGACCCGGCCGGGCAGACGGACACACAGGCGGCGTCGAAATGAGCTTCTCCGACATCTTCATCCGCCGGCCCGTCCTGTCGTCGGTGCTCGGCATCATGATCCTGCTGCTGGGCTTCCAGGGGCTCTTCAACCTCCAGGTGCGCCAGTATCCGGAGGTCGAGGAGACGGTGATCACGATCACCACGATCTATCCGGGCGCCAGCGCCGAGCTGATCCAGGGCTTCATCACCGCGCCGATCTCGTCGGCGGTCGCCACGACGGAGAACGTCGACTACGTCACCTCGCAGAGCCGCCCCTCGGCGAGCGTCGTGTCGGTTCAGATGCGGCTTGGCTCGAACCCCGACGTGGCGCTGACGGAAGTGATGTCCAAGGTGCAGCAGGTACGCAGCCAGTTGCCGGGCGATGCCGAGGATCCGACCATCGTCAAGGGCACCGGCATGCAGTTCGCCACCATGTATCTGGCGCTGCAGAACCCGAACATGACCGACGAGCAGGTGACGGAATATATCGAGCGCGTCATCCGACCGCGCATGTCGACCATTCCGGGCGTCGCCGAAGTCCAGATCATGGGTGCGGCCAACTACGCCATGCGCGTCTGGGTCGATCCGGTGCGGCTGGCCGCTCGCGGCATGACGGCCGCCGAGGTGATGAACGCCATCAATTCGGCGAACTTCCTCGCCGCCCCTGGCAAGACCAAGAACGAGTTCGTCACCTATTCGGTGACGATGGAATCGACGCTGCAGAACCCGGAGGCGTTCGGCCAGTTGCCGCTCAAGGCGACCGGCGACGACGTCGTGCGGCTGCGCGATGTTGCGGAAGTCGAACTCGCCGCCGAAAGCAGCGACATGGTCGTTACCTTCAACGGCCAGCCCGGCACATTCATCGGTGTCTTCCCAACCCCGTCTGCCAACCCCCTCGACACGGCCTCTGCCGTGCTCGACGAGCTGCCGGCGATCCAGGCGAGCCTGCCCGAAGGCATGACGCTGACGATGATGTACGATGCCACCGAACAGATCAGCGCATCGATCCGCGAGGTGTTCACGACGATCAGCGAGGCGGTTCTGATCGTCGTCGTCATCATCCTCCTGTTCCTGGGCTCGTTCCGCTCTGTGCTGATGCCGATCGTCACCATCCCGCTGTCGCTGATCGGCGTCTGTTTCGTGCTGTTTGCGCTCGGCTATTCGATCAACCTTCTGTCGCTGCTGGCCATGGTGCTTGCCATCGGCCTTGTGGTCGACGACGCGATCGTGGTGGTGGAAAACATCCACCGTCACATCGAGGAGGGGTTGAGCCCGCGCCAGGCGGCCTTTGTCGGCATGAAGGAGATCACCGGGCCGGTCGTCGCGATGACGATCACGCTCGCCGCCGTGTTCGCGCCGCTCGCCTTCACCGGTGGGCTGACGGGCTCGCTGTTCCGCGAATTCGCGATGACGCTCGCCGGCGCGGTCGTCATCTCAGGCATCGTCGCGCTGACGATCACGCCGATGATGTCGGCGAGGCTGCTCAAGCGCGGCAATCACAGCCGCTTCCAGATCTTCGTCGACAACACGTTCGATCGTGTTGCAGCACGCTACGAACGGCTTGTTTCGGGCTCGCTGAAATACCGTCCCGTCACCGTTCTCATGGTTCTCGTCCTGATGGGGCTGACCGGCTTCATGTTCATGAAGACCTCGAGCGAGCTGGCGCCGGAAGAGGACCAGGGCGCGCTCTTCGCGCTGGTCACCGCGCCGCCCTATGCGACGACGGAGTACACCAAGATGTACACCGACCAGATGCGCACGCTGACGCAGGACCTGGCGGAGCTGGACGCGAACTTCTCCATCGTCGGCTTTGGCGGCCAGACCAATTCCGGCATCTCGGTATGGGCGCTCAAGGACTGGGCCGTGCGCGACCGCTCGCAGAATGAAATCCAGCAGGACATCCAGGCGCGGCTGTCCAAGATCGCGGGCGTGGAGGCGCTGGTCTTCGCACCGCCGTCGCTGCCGGGCGCCGGCGGCGGGCTGCCGATCTCGCTGGTGATCCAGTCGACGGGCGATCCGAGCCAGGTCTACGAGGTGGCGGAGCAGGTGCGGCAGGAGGCGCAGGCAAGCGGCCGCTTCATCGTGGTGCAGAACTCGCTCGCCTTCAACGCGCAGCAGGTGGTCATCACCGTCGACCGCGAACGCGCGGCGGCGCTCAACCTGCCGGTGCGCGACATCGGCTCGACGCTGAGCCTGCTGGTGGGCGGCGGCGCGATCGCGCAGTTCGACCGCGATTCCAACAGCTACGACATCATCATGCAGGTGCCGCAGGAGTACCGCGAGAATCCGGAGCGGCTGGGCGACTTCTTCGTGCGCAGCGCCACCGGCGAGATGGTGCCGCTGTCGGCGGTCGTGACGATCTCGACCGGCGTGAGCGCGGCTGCCATCGAGCAGTTCAACCAGCTCAACTCGGCGACGATCTCGGCGCTGCCGCTACCGGGCGTGACCACCGGCGACGGTCTCGCGCTGATCGAGAATATCGCCCGGCCGCTGCTGCCAGACGGCTTCTTCATCGATTATTCCGGCCAGTCGCGGCTGGAGATCGAGCAGGGCAACACGATCGTCATCGCTTTCGCGCTGGCCGTGGTGGTGATCTATCTGGTGCTTGCAGCGCAGTTCGAGAGCTTCCGCGATCCGTTCATCATCTTGATGACGGTGCCGCTGTCGATCTTCGGCGCGATGCTGCCGCTCAACCTCGGCCTGTCGACGCTGAACATCTACACGCAGGTGGGCCTGATCACCCTGATCGGGCTGATCACCAAACACGGCATCCTGATGGTGGAGTTCGCCAATCAGCAGCGCGAGGCCCACGGGCTCGACCGTTTCGAGGCGATCGTCGCTTCCGCCAAGGTGCGCCTGCGGCCGATCCTGATGACCACGGCGGCGATGTCGCTGGGCGTGGTGCCGCTGATCATCGCCTCGGGCGCGGGTGCCGCGGCCCGCTTCTCGATGGGCCTCGTCATCTTCACCGGCCTGATCGTCGGCACGATGTTCACGCTGTTCGTGGTGCCGATGTTCTACACCTTCATCTCCGCCAAGGAGATGGGACATGTCGAGGACGATGCGCCGCAACCCGCCGCGGCGCCGGCTGGCGAGTAGGATTCGTCACGAACGAAACGAAGCGTGGCCGGCGCCTTGCGCCGGCCACTTTTTTTCGCTTGAATGAAACGGAACCGAAACGATCTTCCGTGGAGCGCCGATGGGCATCGCGATGCGTCCCAGCCAGTCGCTGCGGCTCTGGCAGCAGGTCACGCTGGCCGATGTGCAGGCGGCTTCCCACGATCTGACCATGCGCCAGATGGCGATCCTGCTGACGGTCTATCTCGATCCGCCGCCGCACACCGTGCGCGGGCTGGCCGAGAAGCTCTCCGTGACCAAGCCGGTGATCACCCGCGCGCTCGACACGATGGGATCGCTCAAGCTGTTGTCGCGCCACCGCGACGCGAAGGACAGGCGCAACGTGCTGGTCAAGCGCACCGTCGAGGGGGCGTTGTTCGTCGAGCGCTTCGGCGACCTCGTCATCGACAAGGCCGGGGAGCTGCCGCTATGAACGCCCTCGACCGCAGGCTGCAGGCTTTCCGTCCCAATCTCGCCGACGAGCGGCTGCGGGGCGCGGTCGAAGCACAGCGTTTCGTTGCCGGCAAGCCGGCGCGGGTCGCTCTGCCCGTCCTCGACCTGCGCAACGCGCCGCGGCCCGATGCCGGGCTCGACACCCAGCTTCTCGCCGGCGACGAGGTGACGGTCTTCGAGGAGGCAGAAGGCTTCGCCTGGGTGCAGGGCACGCGCGACGGCTATGTCGGCTACGCGCCGGCGACGGGACTGGCGGGGCCCGGTGCGGCACCCACGCATGTCGTCGTCGCGCCGCGCACCTTCAGCTATCGCGAGCCGGACATGAAGAAGCCAGCCACGGGCGCGTTTTCCATGGGCTGTCGGCTGACGGTGGTGGGCGAAGCGACGACGCGCGGGACGGACTACGCGCTTCTGGAAAGCGGCGAGGCGCTGGTGGCGGCGCATCTGCGGCCGGTGGGCGCGGTCAGTGGTGATTATGTCGCCGTGGCCGAGGAACTGGAGCGCACGCCCTATCTGTGGGGCGGGTCGAGCGCCTTCGGCATCGACTGTTCGGGCCTCGTGCAGCTTTCCATGCGCATGGCGGGAAGCGACGTGCGCCGCGACACCGACATGCAGTCGGCGACGATCGGCGCGGCGCTGGAGATCGGTAGCGATCTCACGGGCCTACGACGCGGCGATCTGGTCTTCTGGAAGGGCCATGTGGCGATCATGACCGACGAGGACACCATCATCCACGCCAACGGCCACACGATGATGGTGTCGCGCGAGCCGCTCGCCGCAGCCGTGAAGCGCATCGCCTATCTCTACGGCCCGCCGACGGGCGTTCGGCGGGTGTGATGGGAATGACGGAGAGGTTGCGAATGCCCCCGATCAAATCCTTCGCTTCCCAGCTTTTTCATTGAAACACCCCCTTCACCACGCTTCGCGTGGTCCCCTTCCCCCGTGAACGGGGGAAGATCCAACGGCGCGGCCGTCAGCGACCTCGGGCCCTCCCCTGCGAAGCGGGGGAGGGGGACCGCCGCAGGCGGTGGAGGGGGCGTTCGCGGTTCATATGCGATTGCCCTGAGGTTCACGGGGACAGCGCTACGGCCAGTCAATAACCTTCCGCGCGGTCGACGAGATTTTGCAGCGCCTCGCCGCGCTGGTGGCGGGCGATCTGCTCGAGCATCAGCGGCGCGAGGTGGACCGGGTCGGAGGTGGCCGCCGAGTGCGGGGTCACGAAGACGTGCGGGTGGGTCCATAGCGGGCTCTGCGGAGGCAGCGGCTCCTGCTGGAAGACGTCGAGGCTTGCTTCCTTCAAGGTGCCGTCGTCGAGCGCCTGAAGGATGTCTGCCTCCTTCTGCAGCTTGCCGCGTCCGCCATTGATGAGGATCGCGCCGCCCAGCCGGTTTTCGCGGCGCAGGCTGCGCAGGAGCGCATGGTCGATGATGCCTTCGGTGGCAGGCGTATGCGGCAGCAGCACTACAAGAATGTCGGTCGCGGCGAGGAAGTCGCGCAGCCCGCTTTCGCCGTGGAAGGTGGTGACGCCTTCCATAGGGCGCGGCGTTCTTGTCCAGCCATTGACCTTGAAGCCGAGCGCCAGAAACGCGGAGGCGCAGGCGCGGCCGAGCTGGCCGAGCCCCATGATGCCGACCCTGATCTCGCCGGCAACCGGCTGCGGCGGTTCGCGCCAGATCTTCTGCGCCTGATTGGCGCGGTAGGTCATGCCGTTGCGGTGATGATCGAGCACGCGCCAGGTCATGTATTCGACCATGTGCCGGGTCAGGTTGTCGGCCACGATGCGCGCGATAGGCACGTCGGGCAGGCCTGGGTCGGCGAAGATGTGATCGACACCGGCGCCCAGCGAGAAGATCGCCTTGAGGCCCGTCAGCCCGTCGAGGGCGCCGTACGGATGCTTCCAGACGACCGCATAGTCGATGGGCTCGCCATCCGGCTCCGTGATGACGTCGTGTTCGGCCGACAGCAGCTCTTTCCAGAGCTTCGGGTCGTAGCCGGTAACCGAAAGCAGGATGCGGCTGCGCGCGGGTGAAGACATGGCGGAAATTCCTGGAAAGTGAAGCTACTGGCTGACGACGGCGACCGGCGCGGTGGCGATGTCGAATGCGGCGGCAATCAGCGCCCTGGTGTAGTCGGATTGCGGGTTCTCGAAAATCTGCTCGGTCGAGCCCTGCTCCACCACCTTGCCGTTGCGCATCACGATGACGTGGTTCGACAGGGCGCGCACCACCTTGAGGTCATGGCTGATGAAGAGATAGGCGAGGTCGTGCTTCTTCTGCAGGTCGCGCAGGAGGTCGACCACCTGCGCCTGCACGCTCATGTCGAGTGCCGAAGTCGGCTCGTCGAGCATCACGAAGCGTGGCTTCAGCACCATGGCACGCGCAATCGCGATGCGCTGGCGCTGGCCGCCGGAAAACTCGTGCGGGTAGCGGAAGCGGGTGGCCGGATCGAGCCCGACCTCGCCGAGCACGTCGATGACCATCGCGTCGCGCTCGTCGGTGGACAGCTTCGGCTCGTGGATCTTCAAGCCTTCCTCGATGATCTCCGAGACCGACATGCGCGGGGAAAGCGAGCCGAACGGGTCCTGGAAGACGATCTGCATCTCGCTGCGCAGCGGGCGCATCTGCTTGAAGGAATAGCCGTCGATTTCCTTCTGGCCGAGCATGATCCTGCCTTCCGACGAGATCATGCGCGACAGCGCGAGGCCGAGCGTGGTCTTGCCGGAACCGGATTCGCCGACGACGCCGAGCGTCTGGCCCGCCTTGACCACGACGTCGATGCCGTCGACCGCCTTCACGTGGTCCACCGTCTTCCTGAAGAAGCCCTGCTTGATCGGGAACCAGACCTTGATGTCGTCGCCCGTCATGACCGTCTCGGCGTCCGGGTTCGCCTTCGGCGCGGTGCCCTTGGGCTCGGCGGCGAGCAGGTGGCGGGTGTATTCGTGCTGCGGGTTCTCGAATATCTCGCTGGTCGGGCCGGCCTCGACGATCCGCCCCTTGGTCATCACGCAGACCTTGTCGGCGATGCGCCGGACGATGCCGAGGTCATGGGTGATGAACAGCATCGACATGCCGTTCTTCTCCTTCAGCTCGCCGAGCAATTCGAGGATCTGCGCCTGGACTGTCACGTCAAGCGCGGTGGTCGGCTCGTCAGCGATCAGCAGTTCCGGCTCGTTTGCGAGCGACATGGCGATCATTACCCGCTGGCGCTGGCCGCCCGACAACTGGTGCGGATAGGCGCCGAGCCGGCGCTCCGGCTCCTGGATGCCGACCTCGTGCAGGAGTTCCAGCGTGCGGGCACGGGCCTGCTTCTCGCCCATCCCGCGGTGGATCTTCAGGATCTCGCCGATCTGCTGCTCGATCGTGTGCAGCGGGTTGAGCGAGGTCATGGGTTCCTGGAAGATCATGGTGATCTTGTTGCCGCGCACCTTGCGAAGCTCCTTCTCGCCGCCCGCGAGCAGGTCCTTGCCATGAAACAGGATTTCGCCCGAGGGGTGGCTGGCGGCCGGATAGGGTAGGAGCTTGAGCACCGACAAAGCGGAGACCGACTTGCCGGACCCCGATTCGCCGACCAGCGCCACCGTCTCGCCGCGCGCGATGTCGAAGGAGACGCGATCGACGGCGAGGTTCTCGGCGCCGCCCTGCGTGAAGGCCACGGAAAGTTCGCGGACGGAGAGGAGGGGAGAGGTCACGACAATTCCCTGACAAGCTGGTCAAGAACAGTGATTTCCGGCCTGATTATTGCAATCTGCCCGGCTGATTGAGGCTGCATACGCCGACTCGATGCAATCGAGTAGCTCGTTTTCAGGCCGGAATCGCCTGTCAGGAAGTGAGAGCAGCCGAACAGCATGGCAGTTGAAAGATGAATCGCGTCCGGCAGGCGAAGAGGCGCGTGCTGGGCACGCAAAAGCGCTGCATTCCAGAGGACGTCCCGGCTTACAGCGCCGACCTGCACAAAGGAGTTTCCGATAGTCAGATTATCGTAGATGTCGACCAGTCGCTCGTCATTCTTTCGAAACGGATCTACCATCAACTCAGCGAGCGTAAATTCGCTCGTGGCCAAAAAGGGTGGTTTTGTTTCAGTGTTCAGCGAAAAGAGCTCAAGCAGTTTCCTGGCCACGGCATTGTTGTTCTCGAATGCATAAATGAACACGTTCGTGTCGAGATAGACACTAGCTCCGGCCATTCAGTCTTCCCACTCGTCACGGAGGGTACGAACTCGCCTTACTGCTTCCTCCAACGTGGTGCCCGGCGCATGAGCCTGGGCGTTCCGCATCATATCGAGCAACTCCGAGTGGCTGAGAGGTTTTCTCCGCTCTTCTTCTATGATGACGGTTACCGACGCGTCTTTTGCGATGCCTTGCCGCATATCGTCCGGAAGCTTCGAGGCGGGGTAATGTTCGAGCACAATTTTGTTCATGATGCGCACCTGCCGTCCTGCGGCTCACTACTCGACACGTGAACAGGCGATACGTCGCCCTTTGCCCGACGAACGTTATCGAGCTTCTCCTCAAGCGCGCGGCGGATAGCCGACACTTGGGTTTCGCCCGTCATCGCTGCCAGTTCCTTGGCCAATTGATGAATACGTTCGCTCTTAATTCTGATCGACATATCGAAGACATATCATATCCCATGCCTGTTCGCATTCTTCACCGGAACGTCTTCCGGGGGTCGAAGGCGTCGCGCACGGCCTCGCCGATGAAGATCAGCAGCGACAGCATGATCGACAGCGTCAGGAAGCCGGTAATGCCGAGCCAGGGCGCGTTGAGGTTGCGCTGGCCCTGCCGCAGCAGTTCGCCCAGCGAGGCGGAGCCGGGCGGCAGGCCGAAGCCGAGGAAATCGAGCGAGGTCAGCGTCGTGATCGAGCCGTTGAGGATGAAAGGCAGGAAGGTCAGCGTCGCCACCATGGCGTTGGGCAGAAGGTGGCGGAACATGATCGTGCCGTTGGAGACGCCGAGCGCCCGCGCTGCGTTGACATATTCGAAGTTGCGCGCGCGCAGGAATTCTGCCCGCACCACGCCGACGAAGGCGACCCACGAGAACAGGAGCATGATGCCGAGCAGGATGAAGAAGCCCGGCGCCAGCACGGCGGCGATGATGAGGATCAGGTAGAGCACCGGGATCGACGACCAGATCTCGATCACGCGCTGGAAAATCAGGTCGGTCCAGCCGCCGAAATAGCCCTGCACGGCGCCGGCCGACACGCCGATGACGGCCGAGGCCAGCGTGAGCACGAGCCCGAACAGGACCGATATGCGGAAGCCGTAGATGATGCGCGCGAGCACGTCGCGGGCCTGGTCGTCGGTGCCGAGCCAGTTCCAGTTGCCGACCGTGCAGGCGGGGTCTGCGGTACCGCCGAAATAACGGCCGCAGCGCGTCTCCGCGTCATAGAGCCATGAGGGCTTGGCCGGCGCGGATTCGGGGATGTCGTTGTTGACGGTGCGGTAGGAATAGCGGACCGGCTGCCACACCATCCAGCCCTCGGCCTCGATCTCCTCCTGGATCACCGGGTCGCGGTAATCGGTGACGGCGAGGAAACCGCCGAACTTTTCCTCCGGATAGTCGACCAGCACCGGGAACAGGATTTCGCCCTGATAGGACACCACGATCGGCTTGTCGTTGGCGATGAACTCGGCCAGCATCGACAGCACGAACAGGACGAGGAAGATCCACAGCGACCAGTAGCCGCGCCGGTTGGCCTTGAAGTTCTGCCAGCGGCGCTGGTTGAGCGGCGACAGAAAGGGCCGCTTCGCCTGCCGGACGGTTTCGACCGCGGTCTTCTCGGCGATCTCCGACATCACACGTCCCTCCGGTCGAAGTCGATGCGCGGATCGATCCAGGTGTAGACGAGGTCGGAGAGCAGGCCGACGAACAGGCCGATCAGCGAGAAGATGTAGAGCGTGGCGAACACCACCGCATAGTCGCGGTCGAGCACGGAGCGGAAGCCGAGCAGGCCGAGCCCGTCGAGCGAGAAGATGTTCTCGATCAGCAGCGAGCCGGTGAAGAAGGCCGAGATGAACGCGCCCGGAAAGCCGGCGATGATGATGAGCATGGCGTTGCGGA
>JAEWFU010000149.1 GCA_023388675.1 Pseudomonadota bacterium
CGCCAGACGCTCCTGGAGCTTCTCGCGGTCGTAGTCCGAGGAGGTCTCCTCGATCTGCTGCTTGATCTGGGCAACGCGGGCATTGATCTCGGCCTTCTTGCCGGCGCCGTCGACGATCGTGGTGTTCTCCTTCTCGATCCGCACCTTCTTGGCGCGGCCGAGCATGTTGAGCGTCACGCTCTCGAGCTTGATGCCGAGGTCTTCCGAGATCACCTGGCCGCCGGTCAGGATCGCGATGTCCTCGAGCATCGCCTTGCGGCGATCGCCGAAGCCGGGAGCCTTGACGGCAGCAATCTTCAGGCCGCCGCGCAGCTTGTTGACGACCAGCGTGGCCAGAGCCTCGCCCTCGACGTCCTCGGAAATGATGAGCAGCGGCTTGGAGGTCTGGACGACCGCCTCGAGCACCGGCAGCATCGCCTGCAGGTTCGACAGCTTCTTCTCGTGCAGGAGGATGTAGGCGTCCTCGAGCTCGGCGACCATCTTGTCGGGGTTGGTGATGAAGTACGGCGACAGGTAGCCGCGGTCGAACTGCATGCCCTCGACGACCTCGAGCTCGGTCTCGGCGGTCTTGGCTTCCTCGACGGTGATGACACCCTCGTTGCCGACCTTCTGCATCGCCGAAGCGATCATGTCGCCGATTTCCTTCTCGCCGTTCGCCGAGATGGTGCCGACCTGCGCGACCTCGTCGGAGGTCTTGATCTTCTTGGTGGTCTTGTTGAGGTGAGCGATGACTTCCGAAACGGCGAGGTCGATGCCGCGCTTCAGGTCCATCGGGTTCATGCCTGCGGCAACGGCCTTGTGGCCTTCCTGAACGATCGCCTGGGCGAGAACCGTGGCGGTCGTGGTGCCGTCACCGGCGATGTCGTTGGTCTTCGAGGCCACTTCGCGCACCATCTGGGCGCCCATGTTCTCGAACTTGTCTTCCAGCTCGATTTCCTTGGCGACGGTAACGCCGTCCTTTGTGATGCGCGGAGCGCCGAAGGACTTGTCGATCACGACATTGCGGCCTTTCGGGCCGAGGGTCACCTTCACCGCATCGGCGAGGATGTTGACGCCGCGCAGCATGCGCTCGCGGGCGTCACGGGAGAATTTTACGTCTTTGGCAGCCATGTTCAGCTCCTGGTTTCACGGCCGCTCGCGCACGAGCCGGCCATAATGGAATGTTTCAGGTGTCGTGGGAGATCAGCCGATGATGCCCATGATGTCGGATTCCTTCATGATCAGAAGGTCTTCGCCATTGAGCTTCACTTCGGTGCCGGACCACTTGCCGAAAAGGACGCGGTCGCCAGCCTTGACGTCCAGCGGGACAAGCTTGCCGGCTTCGTCACGGGCGCCGGAGCCGACGGCAACGACTTCGCCTTCCTGCGGCTTTTCCTTGGCGGTGTCCGGGATGATGATCCCGCCGGCGGTCTTTTCCTCGGATTCGACCCGACGAACGACCACACGGTCATGGAGCGGGCGGAATTTCGACTTTGCCATGTCTCTGGTGTCCTCGATAAGGATAGGTTAAGGGGTTCCCTCCATCCGGCGGGGCCGGATCGCGGTTAGCACTCGCCAGAAGAGAGTGCTAACATGCGCGGTGAGATAGTCACTGCATCCCGGCGAGTCAAGAAGATCGAAACGCATCTTGGTTAAGGACCGCCCGGCTTCGTTCAGCGGGCGCCTCCACGGTCGGCGATCGCCGTCCCGGCTGCCCAGCCCGACGACCAGGCCCACTGAAAATTGTAACCGCCCAGCCAGCCGGTTACGTCGACCACCTCGCCGATGAAATAGAGACCGTCCACGCCCTTCGCTTCCATCGTGCGCGAGTTCAGGCCGCCTGTATCCACGCCGCCCAAGGTCACCTCGGCGGTTCGATAACCTTCGGATCCGATGGGATACACGTCCCATCCATGAAGAGCTTCCGCGACGGACGCCAGTTTCCGATCGCTCGCCTCGCCCAGCGTTCCGCTCCAGCCATGCGCCTGCGACAGATAGCTCGCCAGCCGCTTCGGCAGGATTTCGCCCAGCGCGTTGCCAATGCTCCTGCGGCCGTTCTCCCGCTTGGCGGCAAGCAAGGCTGTCGCCACGTCTACGCCCGGGAGGAAGGCTATGCGGATCGGCTGCTTCTCGCGCCAATAGGAGGAAATCTGCAGGATCGCCGGTCCCGACAGGCCGCGGTGGGTGAACAGCAGTGCTTCATCAAAGGCCACCTTGCCGCAGGAGACGCGCGCATCCGCCGCCACGCCGGCGATCTCGCGGAAGCTTGCCAGCATGTCCTCGCCAAAAGTCAGCGGCACCAATGCGGGGCGCGTTTCCGTCACGGCGAGGCCGAACCGTTCCGCGATCTGATAGCCCAATCCGCTCGCGCCCATCTTCGGGATCGACTTGCCGCCGCAGGCGACGACGAAATGGCGACAGCTCACCCTGGCCGCTCCCTCGCCTGACAGCACGAGCGAGAAGCCGACCTCCGTCCGCTCAACCGTTTCGAGGCTGGTCCTGAGCCGGACCTCGCAACCGGCCTGAGCCATCTCGTTCAGCAGCATCGCGATGATGTCCTTGGCGGAATCGTCGCAGAAAAGTTGCCCGAGCGTCTTTTCGTGGTAGGCGATGCCGTGCCTTTCCACCAGCGCGATGAAATCGTGCTGCGTGTAGCGGCCCAGCGCCGACTTGGCGAAATGCGGATTTTGCGAGAGGAAGTTGCGCGGGCTGGAACCAAGATTGGTGAAGTTGCAGCGACCGCCGCCCGAGATGCGGATCTTCTCGCCGGGCGCCTTCGCATGATCGAGCACGAGCACGCGTCCGCCGCGCGCAGCCGCATGGATAGCGCACATCATGCCCGCAGCGCCCGCGCCGAGGATGACCGTGTCGAAATTCTCGGTCCGCATCGTAGCTACGACGTGGCGATCGTGCGCACCCAGTTGCGGGCGATGGCCATGCCGGCAGCATCCGCCTGCGGACCATGCAAGGCAGCCTCAGCCGGGTGACGTTCAGTCCAGCCGGGCTGCCGTTCGGCCAGCAACGTCGCGAAGGCGTCGCTCCATTGCTTGACCATCGGCCGATCGGCCTCGAAATGAAACTGCACACCGTAAGCCGCGCGGCCGATTCGGAAAGCCTGGTTGTGAACGTCCAGATTGCCTGCGAGCCGGACGGCGCCACGCGGCAGGATGAAGGTATCGTCGTGCCACTCGAAGGTACGGAAGCGATCATCCACGCCTGTGAAGATCGGGTCCGAGACTCCGTCATCAGTCAATTCCACCTCGCGCCAGCCGAACTCGGTCGCACCGCCCACGATATTCTGCGCCCCGTAGGCACGCGCCAGGAGTTGACCGCCAAGGCAGATGCCCAGCACCGACCGGTCGCTGTCGGAAAAATCGCGCATCAGATCACACAGCCCCGGAAGCCACGGGCACACGTCGTCTGCCAAGGCATTCTGGCCACCGCCAAGCACGACGAGGGCGTCGTAGCCGTTGGCTGCATCCGGCAGCTTTTCACCCTTGTCGGCGCGGATCGTCTCGACGGTTGCATTCGCTTCGTCGAGCGCGATCGCCACCTGCCCAAGGCTCGCGCCCTCGAAATTCTGGACAACAAGAACGTGCATGGAAGCTTCCGGTTTTCGGGTGGTGTCGAAGATGTGAGCAGAGCGATAGCATGAGGCGCGGGACGCAGGAAAGGGAGGCTGCTTGTGCCACTGCAGAACCGGGTCAACCCTGCAGGGGAGATCGTCGCGACGACGGCGCGCGGTCTCTTTACAGGCAATCGCGGTGTCATCCACGATCCAGCGACGAAGACGCTTCTTCCGCGACGTTGGACGACGAAGGCCTGGATCATCTGCACACTGGAGCACCCGCGCGGAACGCGGCGGGAGCCGATGGGCCGAAACAGCCCCTCGGGCGGTGCCGGTTGGACCGAACTTTTCTTTCTGGACGAGGTGACGGCGCTGGCCGCGGGGCACCGCCCCTGCTTCTATTGCCGACGCGAGGCTGCACGCAGTTTTCAGAACTGCTTCGTGGGTGGCAACCGTCTTGCCAGGGCGACCGCGCCGCAGATCGATAGTCTGTTGCATTGCGAGCGACACGCCGTCACCGGCGAGATGCCACCGCTGCAGCAAGACCAGATCCGCCACCTTCCCGACGGCGCGGTGATTGCGGCCGATACGGAAACGCTCGCACTCAGATCGGGACAGGCTCTGCCATGGAGTTTCAGCGGGTACGGCACCCCCCAGGCCTTGCCCGCATATGCCAGCCTCGTCACGCCGCATTCCACAGTCGCCGCGTTGCGGGCAGGCTATGCGCCGGCGTGGCATACCAGCGCAAGCCTCTGACGGTCAGACGGTGAGCCGAACAGCTTCTGGAAAGCCCGGTCTACCGCCGGCTTCGTCGCGCCCAACGAGACACGCTCGCACTCTTCTCTTTCGTGTTACGTATCTCCCACTCAGACCGTTTGCGGCGGGCCCGAATCGGCAGCGCGGCAGAAAATTCAGCGTGACGCGAACTTGACGAGTACCGGCCGGCCATCGCAACACAGCACCATGCGCGCCAACTACAAGCTACAGCGGCTCTACGTGCCGCACGACCTCGCCGAGAGTGTCACATTCGAGGCCGACAAGGCGCAGAGCCACTACCTTACCCACGTGCTGCGCATGGCGGAAGGCGCCGAACTGCTGGTCTTCAACGGGCGCGACGGCGAATGGAGCGCGCGGGTGGCGGTTATCGGAAAGAAAGCCGTTCGCATCCTGGTGGAAAGCCAGACGCGGCCGCAGCCGCCGATCCCAAACCTCGTATACGCCTTCGCGCCGCTGAAGGTCGGCCGGCTTGATTACCTGGTGCAGAAGGCGGTGGAGATGGGCGCCGGCGTGCTGCAACCGGTCATCACCCAGCACACGCAGAACACCAAAACGCCGCTGGAGAAATTCGAGGCGAACGCGATTGAGGCGGCAGAGCAATGCGGAGTGCTGGCGGTCCCTCCGGTGCGCGCCACAGTGAAGCTGGAGCGGCTGCTCGGTGAGTGGGAGCGGGACCGGCGGCTGATCTTCTGCGACGAGGACGCGGCGACGAACAACCCCGTGCCGGCCTTGCAGGCGATCACCGAAACCAGGTTCGGCCTGCTTGTCGGTCCCGAAGGCGGCTTTTCCGACGAGGAGCGGCGGATGCTGCGCGCGTTGCCCTTCGTGACCGCCATACCGCTGGGCCCGCGCATCCTGCGGGCCGACACCGCGGCGGTGGCCGCGCTCGCAATCATCCAGGCGACAGTCGGCGACTGGGACCAGGTGCTTGATCCCGGGGCATAGGTGGCCTTGTCGGGCCTTCAATGCTCCGGCTATCAACTTAGCGTCAACGTCCTGTCAGGATTTTTCGCTTGATCGCACAGCGTTCTTTCGTTCAACACTCGCGCGCCGTCGAGAAGAACGGCCGGCCGGGCATTTAAGTTAAGGAAACGACATGGCGCGCGACACGACCGATTTCCGGCCGATCGAGGGTATGGACGAAC
>JAEWFU010000183.1 GCA_023388675.1 Pseudomonadota bacterium
GCGACGTCCAGCGCACCCGGCACCTGCAGGATGGACGGTGGAGGCGTACCGTCGAAATAGATCTCGGCATAGGCGAGATCGGACAGGATGATGATGTCGTTCTTCTTCGCGTAGGCGACGACGTCCTTGTAGAAGTCGAGCGAGGCGACATGCGCCGTCGGGTTCGACGGGTAGTTCAGGATCAGCGCCAGCGGCTTGGGGATCGAATGCCGCACGGCCCGTTCCAGCGCGGGGATGAAATCGTTGTCGGGCTCGACCTTCATCGAGCGGATCACGCCGCCCGACATGATGAAGCCGAAGGCATGGATCGGATAGGTCGGGTTCGGGCATAGCACCACGTCGCCCGGCGCGGTGATCGCCTGCGCCATGTTGGCGAAGCCTTCCTTGGAGCCGAGCGTGGCGACGATCTGGCGCTCGGGGTCGAGCTTCACCCCGAAACGACGGGCATAATAGGCCGCCTGCGCGCGCCGCAGCCCCGGAATGCCGCGCGACGACGAGTAGCGATGCGTGCGCGGGTCGCGCACCACGTCGCAGAGCTTGTCGACGATCGATTTCGGCGTCGGCAGGTCGGGATTGCCCATGCCAAGGTCGATGATGTCGGCGCCATTGGCCCGTGCCGCGGCCTTCAGGCGATTGACCTGCTCGAACACGTAGGGCGGTAGCCGACGAACCTTGTGAAACTCTTCCATGGGGAGATCCCGTTGCGTGTGGGGCGTTAGGACGCGGCCTATACACCCGTTTGGAGAACCGGTCGATAGCGTCTCACTCGCCTTCGATTTCGCGCAAGGCCTCCTCGGCGTGGCTACGCCCCAGCCGGCGAAGCTCGGCGCTGCTGTCGCGCGAGGAGCCGCGTCCCTGCGCCGCCACCTGCGCGCGCTTTTCGCGAAGCTCGCTTGTGGTCTGCGATCTTTGCCGCGAGGTGATCTGACTAGCCGCCGGCTTCGGGATGACATTGAGATTGGGATAGGTGCCGGGCTCGGAAAAAGCCGGTCCCGTGTCGGCGGGCACGGCATCCGCCGGTGCCACGTCGCTTGCGGCAGCCTGTGTTGCGACCGGCGCAGGTTGCGGCTGCAGCGCAGCCTCCGGCACCGCATCTGCGAGATTGGTGGTCGTGCAGCCGGCGAGCGCAAGCGCCAGTGCGACAGCGGCGCTGCTGAAAGCGAAATTATCGAGGATACGCAGCGCTGTCATTCTTCCACCTTATGGCACGTATAGACGCTCGGGCCGACACGCACCAGCGGTATGCGGCCCTTGGGTCCCATGGTATTGTGTCAATAACACGCTCCAGGGAGGACGTACGTATAGCATGGCCAAAAGCGACGATTCCGGCAGCGACCAGAAAAAGCAACACTCTTCGGTCGATCAGTATCTGGTCAAGGACCCGGAACGCTTCGCCGTCAACCTTGCGCGCGCGGTAGAAGAAGCCGGCAAGGCCGCCGCAGCCTGGACCGCACCGCGCGAGAAGGGCGAAGTGCGCGACACCATGGCCGAGCCGATGACCGACATGGTCAAGACCTTCTCCAAGCTGACCGAATACTGGCTCTCGGACCCTGCCCGCGCGCTGGAAGCCCAGACGCGGCTGTTTTCCGGCTATATGGACGTCTGGTCGAACGCGATCCGCCGCATGAGCGATGCCGACGTCGAGGACGCCGTGAAGCCCGAGAAGGGCGACAAGCGCTTCCAGGACCCGGAATGGGGCCAGAACGCCTTCTTCGATTTCATCAAGCAGGCCTATCTGGTCACCTCGCGCTGGGCCGGCGACCTGGTGGAACACGCCGAGGGGCTGGACGAGCACACGCGCCACAAGGCGCAGTTCTACGTCAAGCAGATCACGCAGGCGATTTCGCCGTCCAACTTCCTGCTCACCAACCCGGAAATCTTCCGGGAGACCGTGGCGAGCAACGGTGAGAACCTCGTGCGCGGCATGAAGATGCTGGCCGAGGACATCGCCGCCGGCCACGGCGATCTCAAGCTCAGGCAGGCCGACTATTCCCGCTTCGAGGTGGGCAGGAACATCGCCATGACACCCGGCAAGGTGATCGCCCGCAGCGACGTCGCCGAGATCATCCAGTACGAGCCATCGACCGACAAGGTGCTCAAGCGTCCGCTGCTGATCTGCCCGCCCTGGATCAACAAATTCTACATTCTCGACCTCAATCCGGAAAAATCCTTCATCCGCTGGGCGATCGAACAGGGCCACTCGGTTTTCGTCATCTCCTGGGTCAACCCCGACCAGCGCCACGGCCGCAAGGATTGGGAAGCTTATATCCGCGAGGGCATCCAGTTCGGGCTGGACACCGTCGAGGAGGCGACCGGCGAGCGCGAGGTCAACGCGATCGGCTATTGCGTCGGCGGCACGTTGCTGGCGGCCGCTCTCGCACTGATGGCGCGCGAGGGCGACGAGCGGATCAGGTCCGTGACCTTCTTCACGACGCAGGTCGATTTCACCTATGCCGGCGATCTCAAGGTCTTCGTCGACGAGGAACAGATCGCCGCGCTCGAGCGCTCGATGGAAGGTAAGGGTTTTCTGGACGGCACCAAGATGGCGACGGCGTTCAACATGCTGCGCGCCGGCGACCTGATCTGGCCCTACGTCGTCAACAACTACATGCGCGGCAAGGAGCCGATGCCGTTCGACCTGCTCTACTGGAACGCCGATTCCACGCGGATGAGCGCGGCCAACCACTCCTTCTACCTGCGCAACTGCTATCTGGAAAACAACCTCATCCGCGGAAAGATGACGCTTGCCGGGCGCACCCTGTCGCTGGCCGACGTGACCATTCCCGTCTACAACCTCGCCGCGCGCGAGGATCACATCGCCCCGGCCCGCTCGGTGTTCCTCGGCTGCCGCTTCTTCGGCGGCGAGGTCGACTATGTGGTGGCGGGTTCGGGTCACATCGCAGGCGTCGTGAACCCGCCCGCTGCGAAGAAATACCAGCACTGGACCGGCGGCAAGCCGGAAGGCGATTTCGACACCTGGGTCGCCAACGCCACCGAGAATCCCGGCTCGTGGTGGCCGCACTGGCAGGCCTGGATCGAAAAGCAGGATGCGAACACCGCCAAGGCGCGCAAGCCCGGCGGCACAAAGCTGAAACCGATCGCCGACGCGCCGGGCGACTACGTCCGGGTACGGGTGTAGCCGTCCCCTGCCCCCGGCCATGGCGGCAGCTGTGCCTTGGAACGCGACCGCTTATTCACCGTTCCGGCATGGATCCTCGGGTCAAGCCCGAG
>JAEWFU010000196.1 GCA_023388675.1 Pseudomonadota bacterium
CGAATCCTCCCCCGCATGGCGGCGAGCGATTGCCACGCTGTCGTCGGTCGACGCGTTGTCGATGACGAGCACCCGCATTTCATATGTTCGAAGCGATCGGATGCTGTCGAGGCACTCGTCGAGATAGCGGGCGTAGTTGTAGCTCGGGACGAGAATATCGATGCTGGCCATCGCTCCGCTCATGCCTGTCCGGTACCTTGAAGAGCACCGTGCTCGCCCGCTCCGTCCGCAGCCTCGCTGCGACGTTGCCCGATCCACTGCTGCAATCGCAGGAGATTAAGCATCTCGCCAAGCACCGGGTGCCGGGTGAGGATCACCGCTGCAAACCAGCCGCAGAACGCAAGGGCAAGGATAATGACGAATTCGACGATGCTGAAGTCGAGATCAGGCTCCAGCCACCATGCCAGGCTCAGCGGGCCGGCCATTGCCGCAACTGTGACGACTGCGCTGCTCCCGATTGCGCCGGCAAGGTCGCGCCAGGAGAACCAGACGGCCTTGCGCGCATAATGAAGCGCGATGATCATCTGCAGCGGCAGTGCCAGGAATTGGCTCCAGGCCATGGCCTTCAGCCCGAACATGCTGGCGCTGCACAGGATTGCGGCGGCAGCCACCTTGGCCACGAAATTCGAGACGAACGCCGTCTTGTTCTTGCCGGTGGCCATCAGCAGCGGGTGGGTGAGGATCACCGGGAAAAAGAAGAGGCCGGCAACCGCAACGATCCGGACAAGCGGCACCACCTCCATCCACGCCGGACCGAGGATGAGATTGACGACCGGACGCGCCAGAAGCGCCATCAGCAGAAGGGCAGGCCAATAGATGACGCAGATAAGTCTCAGGGCGTGCAGGTAAGCGCTCTTGACGTCCCGCCCGTTACGCACGCCATCGGCAAGGGCAGGAAAAGCGATCGAGAATACCGACGACAGCAGCATCTTGTCGGGTATGCCAGAGATCGCGTTCATGCGGCTGTACAATCCGACATCGGACATCGGCATGAAACGGCCGAGGACGAGTTGCGGTATCGCCTCGTAAATCTTGTCGACGATGCCTGCCGCGCCGCGGAATCGGCCGAAATCCAGCACGACTTTCCAGGAGGAAACAGTCGGTTTCGTCGGTAGGGCGTCGGGATGGATGAAGCTCGTCATAAGCGTCGTCGCGCATGCAGCAACGAGGTTCCCCCACGCATAGCTCATGAAGCCGAACCCCATTGCAGCGAAGCTAATGGTGGTGACGGCCATCGCCACGATCGAGGCGACGCGTATCCTTGCCGTGTTGCCGAAATCGAGCTCGCGATGGAGCAGCGCTATGGCCGGATAGGAAATGGTGTCGATCACGGTGGCCAGGACCATGACAGCAAGAAAGAGCTGCAGTCCTTCCTCCCCGTAGAATCGGGACAACATCGGCGCGGCCAGCATCAGCGCAACACCCAATACCAGGCACGCGCAGA
Source organism: Pseudomonadota bacterium (assembly GCA_023388675.1). Taxonomy (GTDB): domain Bacteria; phylum Pseudomonadota; class Alphaproteobacteria; order Rhizobiales; family Rhizobiaceae; genus Aerobium. The sequence goes on from JAEWFU010000196.1 coordinate 1,445, forward strand.
TCAGTATCGTGCCGGAGCTCTGCACCTCCGCCGCGATCACAGCCGGCCGCTGCACGAGGAACTCGGCGGTGAAGAACTCCCGCAACGAGAAGGTAATGACGCAGACCCCCAGACCGACGACGGCGATACCGATCTCGGCGGGCGTCAGAAGTCGCGACAGGGTTGCCACAAGCACGAAATTGACGATCAGCGACAGATATTGCTCGACTGAAGCCATTACGAAGGCACGTCTAACGCGATTCATTACCCCTCCTGCCCCGCCGGCAATCACCGGCCGTCATCTCCTAAGCCAAGCCCACCCGGCTACCCGGAACTATCGAGGACGGGGAGCTGGCCATGCCTGAGACGCATTGCCTCGACGATGCGGCTTGCCTCCATCCAATGCGATTTCTTTGCAGCTACCCCGGCCTGACGCAGCACGTTCGCTGCGTCTTTCAGCAAACCCTGCACGCCCTCATGATCGACCTTGCCGGTCTCCTCCAATTCGAGCAGCAGCGACTGGCAGATATACAGGGCAGCCAGGCTCAATGATCGCGTCTCTGAACTGCTTATGACCACATCCATTTCGGTCGTACTCCACACGATCTTTCCGGCTATCGGAAAAATACTGACCGATAACCCGCCCATGCAGATGCTGGCACCGAGCGCGCTCAAAATCGCTTTGACCGTTTTGTCCCATCGCGCCATCCGAATGACGTCCGCCTAAGCCTTTGGTGGCATCGCAGGCATTCCGGGGACGATGGGTTGGCTAGGATGGAGCGTAACACCGCCTCGGCGGATAAAGGGACAGGTTTGCGAGGCGCGGCGCTTTGCTCGGGAACCACACCCTCCACCAGAGGATGACGCAGCTAGTTCTTTTGGCCCCAACGGCTCCCTGAATGTCCAGATAGAGCGGGCCAGCGTTCAAGCTAGCATCGGACCGTTCGGATCGCGCAAGTGATGCCGACGACTTGGCTGGGAAGGGCTTGGAGGCGGGGTTTGCCAAATCTCTACGCACATCTTCTGAACGCGATCCTGACGACCGTGCTGCTTATCGAAGTGATGCGCCGCGTCGCGCCGGGTTTCCGGCTGGTCGATCTTCCCGATCTGCGCAAGCAGCATGAAGGCGCGGTGCCGCTATGCGGGGGGCTGGCGATCTTCGGAGCATTCCTCGTGACGGCCCTTGGCTTCGACGGTCGCCATGGGGTGCCCTGGTACCTGGCTGCCGGCATCGCCATTCTCGTCCTAACAGGTGCTGCCGACGACCGTTGGGGACTGCGCGCTGGCACGCGCCTGATCATCCAGCTTGTTGCCGCCCTGTTGCTGGTCCTTCCCGGAATGACCCTGTCGATCCATCTCGGCAATGTCGGCGGACTGCCTGTACTCCTGTCGCCGCTTCTCGGCGGCGCGCTGGCGATCCTCTTTCTGATCGGCAGCGTCAACGCGATCAACATGCTCGACGGCATCGATGGGCTGGCAGGTGCAAGCGTCGCCGCCGCGCTGTTCTGGCTCGCGCTTGTCGCTGCCCATGTGGGCGACACCGATGTCGTACTGCAGGCAATGGTGCTGCTAGCCGCCACGATCGGCTTTCTTGTCTTCAACATGCGCCATCCCTGGCGGTCCAAGGCCAGCGTCTTCCTCGGCGATGCCGGCAGCGCGATGCTCGGTGCGTTTCTCGCCTATTTCGTGGTTCGCCTCTCAACCGGCAGCAGCGTCGCCTTCGTCAGCGCACTCTGGATTCTGGTGATCCCCATCGTGGATACGCTGAGCCTCATCATGCGCCGCATCTCGGCGAGACGCAGCCCCTTTTCGCCCGACCGGATGCACCTGCACCACCTGCTGGTCGACCGCGGCATGCCCCACGCGCAGGCTGCCGTTCTGATCGCCGGCGCAAGCGCGCTGTGCGGCGCGATTGGCTATTTCGGCATCTTATTCGGCGTACCGGACATCATCATGGCGCTCGGCCTTGCAATCCCGGTCGCAGCGCATGTTGCAGCGGTGGCTACCCTGACCGGAACCGCAAGAGCTCCCCAGGTACAGACTGCCGGCAATGCGGGCTTCGTCAGGCGTGACACACCGCCACTCATGGGAGGTGGGCAATGACCACTGTTCTGGCCGACAGGAAATCGGGAACCGCCGCACGAAGCGGCCGCACACGAAGCGGTGTCTCGGTGCTCATCATGACCTTCAACGAGGAGCAGAACCTGCCGGCCTGCCTCGCCTCTGTCGACTGGAGCGACGATGTCGTGGTGCTGGATTCCTTCAGCACCGACCGGACGGTCGAGATCGCGAGAGCGGCGGGCGCTCGCGTAGTGCAACACCACTATACCACCGAAAACGGCCAGCGCATGTTCGGCCTGACCCAGATTCCGTTCCTGAACGAATGGGTCTACACCCCGGATGCAGACGAGGTCACGCCCGAGGACCTGCGCTACGAGATGCTGGCGATCGCCGCCGATCCGACGCGGCCGGAAGCCTTCTTCAAGGCGCGCTACAAGAACATGTTCATGGGGCGCTGGATCAAGCACGCGAGCCTGTATCCTACCTGGATCACCCGCCTCGTCAGGCCTGCAAAAGTGCGCTTCGACCGCGAGGTTCATTCCGTCTGTGCCTCCGACCAGCCGGGAGGGCTGCTGAAAGCGCATTTCGTCCACTACAGCTTCAACAACGGACTTCGCGCCTGGTTCGACAAGCACAACCGCTACTCGAGCGTCGAGGCCGAACTTGCGATTGAAAATCCGTCGCCGCCGTTGCGGTGGGCATCATTCGTCAGCGGGCGCGCCGACCAGCGGCGCGGCGCGTTGAAGGCCCTTGCGGCCAGGTTGCCGTTCCGTCCGACCTTGCGCTTTCTCTATATGTACGTCGTGCGCGGCGGCTTTCTCGACGGCTGGCCGGGCTATGCCTATTGCCGGCTCATCTCCGGCTACGAGTTCATGATCGCGCTCAAAACGGAAGAGCTCCGTCGTCGCCGGAAAGGTCTGCGGATCTAACGGCCGCAATGTCGATCATGAGCGCTCTCATCACCACGAGTATCGGTAGGGCAAGCATGCTCGTTGCCGCCGCTTTGGCGGCAATTATGGTTTTCGTGGTCTACCTCTGTCTTGTCGCCCTGGCCGAACCCCTGTTGACGGTGAGGAATGCGTTCGCCAGGTCTGACGTCATCGTGGTGCTCGGGGGAGACGGGCCGTCGCGTGCCGCCAGAGCAGCCGAGCTCTGGCTCGCCGGCATGGCGCCCAGTATCCTCGTATCGGGCGACGGGGACTGTCTTTACATACGCGACGCCATGATCGACGCGGGCGTGGCCGGCGCAGCCATAAAGACGGAGTGCCAATCCGGCAGCACCCGAGAAAACGCCGAGCTATCCGCCCCCATACTTGCCGAGGCGCAGTTCGCCTCGGCGACGCTGGTCACAAGCTGGTACCATTCGCGTCGCGCTCTGATGAGCTTCGCCAGAGCCTGCCCGCGCATCGCATGGAGATCCGATCCGACGAAGCCGCCCCCGACGTTTCTCAGGGCTGCATTCAGCCATCACGGTCCCGCCGTCGCGCAGGAATACGCCAAGATCGTCGTCTATGCGCTCGGCGACCTTGCGCGAGACATCGAGGGGACAGGCAAGCCCACCGGTTGGTGCGCGGGAGAACCGGTATGAGCTGGGCGCTGACCTCGATCCTCGTCGGCATCGTTGTCTGGTTCCTCGTCGCCGGCATTGTCGAGCCTCGGCGCGTCTATGAATTCCCCTTTCTCGCCGGGGTCATGGCTTTCGCCTTCCTGCTACCGCAGATTCCACCGGTCATCCGTGACATGACACTGCCCGAAGGCGCTTATGCAGCCACAATGGGCGTGGCCGTATTGTGCATGGCGATGATCCGCGTCGGCTGGCGGGAAAATGCCGCTCCGCTTCCATTTTTCGCCCAGAGCTTTACGGAAGCGCGGCTTTTGAAAGTCGCCATGGTAATGTCGCTGATAGGAGCACTGTTCTATTTTCAGCTCAGCCGCATGCCCTCGGAGCTGACCGTCGGCGTACAGATGTCCGGCATCAGCGTGGTTTACTTGTTCTTCGCGCGGCTGTTGATCTACGGCCTTGCCATCGCCGCTCTCTGCTTCGCAAGGCGGCCGAGTTGGCTGGCCGGCGCTGTAATCGCCTTCGACCTGTTATTTTGCCTTGATCGGATTCTGGTTACCGGCAAGCGCGCCGAGACTCTGGAGATCGTCCTGATCCTGGCGCTCGCCTATTGGTTCCATCGCGGATGGACGCCGCCGCGGCTTGCCGCGATAGCAGGCGTGATCGGCATCACGCTGGTCATGGGCAGCCTCGCCGACTACCGGCACATCAACCGCGAAAGCGGCGGCTTCGATGTCGAGCGGATTATGGAAATAGACGTCGTCGACAACTTCGAGGAAAACCTTGCCAATGGCGGGCTCGAGTTTCGCAACGCCGTTCAGCGCATAGGGCAGATCGACCGCAGCGGTGAATTCGACTACGGCGCCGTCCACTGGAACCGTCTTGTCTTCAATTTCGTACCGGCGCAGATCCTGGGTGCTTCCACGAAACAGGCCTTGATGATACCGACCCCGGAGCCCGCGCGCGACTACCTCCCACCGACAGGCACGACGGAAACCGGCTTTGTCGATGCATTCCTGTCGTTCTGGTATTTCGGCGCGGTCAAGTTTCTCATCCTGTCCTATCTGATGTCCCGCATCTGGGCTTCGGCGATGGCTGGCTCCACGACCGGGCAGATCGTCTACATGCTCAGCATCGTGCCTGCCATGCATTCGATCTCGCATGTGACCGACTGGGTGCTGCAGGTCTGGGTACACATGCTCTTCTTCCTGGCGCCGGCATTGCTGCTGGCATCGCTGCGCCAGGTCGGAAGCCGGCACCGGCTGGTGCCCGCAACGGCGGTATGAACATGGCCCGTTCCAGCGAAACGATAGAACCGAGGGGCCGCGCGCACGGACAGTCCCCGTTGCTCGGCGGCGCGACATTCGAGCTGCGCCACCGTCTGGCACGGGTGGCGTGGTCTACCTGCTGGCTTTTGTTCGCGCGATGGACGCCGCCGCAGTTGCAGCCGCTGCGCAGGCTGGTCCTGCGTGCGTTCGGAGCCGACATCCACCCGACGGCCATGGTGCGCAGCAGCGTGAAGATCTGGTGGCCCGGCAACCTGAAGATGGGTGTGCGTGCATCGATGGGTCCGGGAGCGATCTGCTACAACGTCGCGCCGGTGACAATCGAGGACTTCGCAATCGTCTCGCAAAGGGCGCATCTGTGCACGGGCACTCACGATATCGACGATCCGGACTTCCCGTTGCGGGCGCGGCCGATCAGCATAGGGCGAAGCGCATGGGTGGCGGCCGAGGCGTTCGTCGGCCCCGGCGTGCGGATTGGCCAAGGCGCGGTTCTCGCAGCCCGGGCGGTGACGTTTCGCAGCCTCGACGACTGGACGGTTTATGGCGGCAATCACGCCAAGCCGTTGAGGAGTCGGAAAAAGATAAGCTGAAGCCTTGAAACTCAGGCAGCGATCCGGGCGCTCGGCCCTCTCGCTTGCGCATAGGCATCGATCGTCAGGTCGGCGATCACCGGCCAGGTGAAGCGTTGCCTGACGAGCGCGCGGCCGGCAGCACCCATCGCCTCGGCCATGCTGGCGTCGGCAAGGATATTGGAGAGTGCCGACGCAACAGCCTCCGCATTCAGCTCCACGACCATGCCTGCGCCGACAGCCGCGACTTCAGGAAAGTGGCACTCTTTCGAGATGACGACCGGCGCACCGCAGGCAAGCGCCTCGGTGATCGCCACGCTGAACCCCTCTTGCCGGCTGGGCAGGCAAAAGCACGCCGCATCGCACAACGCCTCGAGTTTCTCCCGGCCGTAAAGCCCGCCGACAAGGTGTACGCGCTTGCCCAGCCCATGGCTGGCAATGGCGCCGCGCAGGGACGCCTCGGCTCCATCGTCCGGGCCGGCGATCACCAGGTCGACATCCGGCCACTTCGGCGCAAGCCGCGCATGGGCATCGACGAGATAGTCGAGCCCTTTCTTCGTGTGCAAGCGCGAGAGAAACAGCACGAAGCGCCGTCCAGCCAGCGCCGAATGCTGGTCTGAGAAGCTGCCCTTCTGCGGCAGGGGTTCGATCTCGTCAAGAAAGATGCCGTTGGGGATAGTTCTTGTCGGAGCGCGCAGATCGAGTGGCGCCAGCAACCGCGCCTCGTCGTCGTTGAGCACGTGGATGAACGCCGCCTCGTCCAGCATGCGCCGATAGCCCAGCGCAAGCGCGATACGCTTCTTCCAGTATTTCTGCTGCAGGCTCCAGGGATCGAGCATCCCCGCCAGCCGGACGCAGTAGGGGATGCCGGCCGCTCGCGCAATGCTCGCGGCCTGCCGCAGGATCGGCTCCCACACGCCATGCAGATGCACCGCATCGGCGCCAGCAATGAGATTGGCGAGGGGCCGCCGCGTCGCGAGCGCCAGTATGCGTTCGCTTCGCCCGGGTTCAGGCAGCAGGTGCCGTTCGACATTGAGCACGCCGGGCACGTCGAGCAGCGCCCTGCGTATGCGCGGTTCGGCTTCGGCATCCGCATAGCTGACGATGTGCACGTCGTGCCCCTTGGCAGCTTGGGCGGCCGCGATCCGCATCACGACGCCCGGAGGACCACCGAAGGCCGGATCGATCGACCCGATGACATGGACGATCTTCATGACGCGTACTCCCTTGCAAGCGACACGCGCGCAGTTCGGCGCAGATAATGCCCCAGCACGCAACATGCGAAAGCGCGTGACCACGCCGGACTTTCCGGCTCGGCGACGAAGGTTGACCACAGAGCCTCGAGGCCTTGCGTATCGACCAGACCGGACGCGCGGAGATGGTCGAAACCGCTTCGGCAGCTCTCCGCCAGCGGGCCAAGCATCCAGCGCCGTATCGGCAGCGTGAAGCCAAGCTTGGGTTGGTTGAGAAGCTCGGGGCGAAGCAGATGCGGCATCGCCGCGCGAAGCATATGCTTGTCGGCGCGCCCGTTGGGAAGGCGAACGCGTCCCGGCAGGCCGAAAGCGAGGTCGACAAGCCGTCGATCAAGCAGCGGCACACGAATTTCCAGCGAATGCGCCATGCCGTCGGCATCGCCATCCCGCAGCAGCATGTTGCCCATGTAGAGGCGGCTTTCGAGCAAGCCGACGCTCCATATCGGATCCCTTGGATTGACCGGCATCGCCTCCATTTCCTCGGGATCGAGGAAATTTTCGTCCAGTCCCAGCCACCGCGCATCGAAACCAAGCGCTTTCATTTGCGCGGGAGCCATCAGCCGCCGTCTATGGGTATAGAGGCTGG
>JAEWFU010000239.1 GCA_023388675.1 Pseudomonadota bacterium
ACTCGGGCATCGAAAGCATCGACGACATGAAGGGCAAGTCGCTCGCATTCGCCGATCCGAATTCGACCTCGGGCTACCTCGTGCCGAAGGCCGAGCTGGAAGCGCAGGAAATCAATATCGAGGAATATTTCTCCTCGACCGGTTTCGGCGGTGGTCATGAGCAGGCGGTCGTCGCCGTTCTCAACGGCCAATACGACGCCGGCGTCACCTGGACCTCGGGTGTCGGCGAAGAGAAGGAAGGCTTCTCGCGCGGCGCGCTGCGCTCGATGGTCGACAAGGACCTGCTCGACATGAGCGACCTGCGCATCATCTGGAAATCGAACCTCATCCCGAACGGCCCGTGGGTCGTGCGCAAGGCGCTTCCGGACGAGCCGAAGCAGATCGCCATCGACTGGATGGAGACCCTGAAGGACACGGACTACCAGTGCTACATCGACGTGTCGCAGGGCGAAGGCCAGGGCTTCAAGCGCGTCGACCATTCCTTCTTCGAGGGCGTCGTCGCCATGCGCCAGCGCGAGCTCGAAGGCTCCCGCTAAGCTCTTCCGACATTTCCGGCCGCCGCCCGCATGGACGGCGGCCGCATCGTATTCAGGCCGGACGAACGGAGCCGCCAAATGCTGACGACCGAGAAACTCACCAAGAGCTTCAAGACACGCAATGCGGTCTCCGACGTCTCGCTTTCCATACCGCAGGGCCAGATGGTCGGCGTGATCGGACGCTCCGGTGCCGGCAAGTCGACGCTGCTGCGCATGGTCAACCGGCTAGCCGAGCCTACCGGCGGCCGCATCGCCTTCGAAGGCAAGGACGTGACCGCGCTGCGCGGTCGGGCCCTACTCGAATGGCGCGCAACCTGTGCCATGGTCTTCCAGCAATTCAATCTCGTCGGCCGCCTCGACGTGCTGACCAACGTGCTCACCGGTCGGCTCTACCACCACGGCTTCGTCGCCTCGATGCTGCAGCTCTTCACCGCTTCGGAGCGCGCCTTCGCGATCCGGGCGCTCGATCGTCTGGGCATGGCGCATACAGCGCTCCAGCAGGCCGACACCCTTTCCGGCGGCCAGATGCAGCGCGTCGCGATCGCCCGCGCGCTCGTCCAGGAGCCGCGCATCCTGCTCGCGGACGAACCCATCGCCTCGCTCGATCCGCTCAACGCCAAGGTGGTGATGGATGCGCTGCGCACCATCAACCGCGAGGACGGCATCACCGTGGTATGCAACCTGCACACGCTCGATACCGCGCGCTCCTACTGCGACCGCATCATCGGGCTGAAGGACGGCGTGCTGGTCTTCGACGGCACGCCCGAAATGCTGACGCAGGACATGGCGCGCGAGATCTACGGCGCGGAAGCCGAAGACGCCTTCGCCGAAGGCCTCACCTCGACGTCGCTGGGCGGCGAACCGGCCAAGCAGCGCCTGACCGAGCGCGACCTGGCGAAGAACGCGCAGCTCGGCCTGGCAGCGAGCTGACCCGATGACCGCCATCGTTTCCTCCAGCGACGGCACGGTCGCCGAATTCGAACGGCACCGTGCGGAACTGCTGCGCAGCAAGCGCGCAATGACCGCGCTGTTCGTCGTGCTGTTTCTCGCCGCGCTCGCCGCCTCGATCTATGTGTCGCGCTTCTATCCGGACCGCCTCGCATCCGGCCTGCCGCGGATCTTCGAATATTTCGGGACGATCATGCCGAACCTCGAGCTCGACAAGCTGTTCCTGTCGCGCGGCGACTACGGCCGCGCGATCCCCGGATCGATCGTGTACTGGTACACGGATTTCGGGGTCTATGTCAGGCTCATCGTCGAAACCATCTTCATGGCGCTGACCTCGACGATCCTGGGCGCCGCCGCGGCCTTCCTGCTGTGCTTCCCGGCGGCCCGCAACCTCGCGCCCAACAGCATCGTCTTCCAGCTCTCGCGGCGTTTCATGGAAATCTGCCGCGGCGTGCCTGAAATCCTCTATGCGCTGGTGCTGGTTTTTGCCATCGGCATCGGGCCGCTCGCGGGCGTGGTCGCCATCGCCATTCATACCGCCGGCGCGCTCGGCAAGCTCTTCGCCGAGGTCAACGAGAACGCGTCGCTGCGCCCTGTGGAAGGCATCCGCGGCGTCGGCGGCAACTGGTTCGAGGAGATGCGCTACGGCGTCGTCCCGCAGGTGATGCCCAACTTCATCTCGTACACGCTGCTGCGCTTCGAGATCAACGTGCGCGCTTCCTCGATCGTCGGCTTCGTCGGCGCGGGCGGCATAGGCACCGAACTCAATCGCGTCATCAGCCTTTATTCCGACGACCGCGTCGTAGCCGTACTCCTGCTCATCGTGCTCACCGTCACGCTCATCGACCTCATCTCGGAGCGCCTGCGCACGCACTTCATCGGCAAGGAGCATTTCGCATGACCGCCGCAACCCTTGCCAGCATCGGTCCGGATGAAATCGCCAATGTACGGCGCACGCACCCGCACGCTTTCGGGTCGCTGCGGGGCAAGCTGGTGCAGTGGGCCGTCTGGCTCGGCGTCGTCGGCTATGTGGTCGGCTCGCTCTGGTATTTCGACGTCTGGAAGTTCGCCTATGCGTCCGACCGGGTCTGGCGGCTGCTCGCCGCCATGTTCACCTGGAAGGACATGGAAACCTGGCGCTACGCCGACATCTATACCGGCATCGCGCAGACGCTCGCCATGGCCTTTCTGGGCACCATGCTCGCGTCTCTGGCGGCGCTGTTCATCGGGTTCCTGGCGGCGCGCAACACGATGCCGTTCGGTCCGCTTCGGCATCTGGTGCGCCGCATCCTCGACGTGCTGCGCGGGGTCGACCAGCTCATCTGGGGCCTGGTCTTCGTCCGCGCCGTGGGTCTGGGTCCGCTCGCCGGGGTGCTCGCCATCTTCGTATCGGATACCGGCACGCTCTCGAAACTCTACTCGGAGGCCATCGAGAACATCGACCGCAAGCAGGTCGAGGGTGTTCGCGCCACCGGCGCCGGCCCGATCAAGGTGGTGCGCTACGGCTACCTGCCGCAGGTGCTTCCGGTGTTCATCTCGCAATCGCTTTACTTCTTCGAATCGAGCACGCGCAGCGCGACCATTCTCGGCCTCGTCGGCGCCGGCGGCATCGGCATGATCATCATCGAACGCTTCCGCGCAAATTTGTTCGATCAGGTCGCGTTCGTGGTGCTCAACGTGCTCGTCTGCATCTTTGTCATCGACTGGCTGTCACGGAAGATCCGCGAGCGGTTCATCGGGGAGACAGCCCACTGAAACCGGCGGACAGTCGTCAACCTGTCACGAGACTCGCCTAAAGCACGGAGCGATGTTCCACAGGGCAGGAACCTACAATGCGCTATGCGATCTACTACACGCCGGCCGAGCGTGACCCGCTCACGGTGCTTGCCACGAGTTGGCTCGGGCGCTCCGCCTTTACCGGCGAGAGCATCGCACCGCGCGCAATCGGCAGGCTGGCGGCGGCCGAGGTCGCCTATCACACGGCTGCGGCGCGGCGCTATGGCTTCCATGGCACGATCCTGGCGCCGTTCACCCTGGCCGACGGCGAAACGGAACAGGACTTGTGTGCCGCGCTCGACGCCTTCTGCGAGGCGCATGACGCCTTCTGCGTGCCGCGCGTGGTGATCGCCCGGCTCGACGGCTTTTTCGCCTTAGTTCCCGAGGCGCCGAGCGCCGCGCTCAACGGACTTGCCCGCGACGTGGTGGTCGCGTTCGACCGCTTCCGGGCGCCCCTGAGCGAGTCCGAGCGGGAGCGGCGCAGCGCCACTCACCTGTCGCCGTCGCAGCTCCGGAACCTGATGCAGTGGGGCTATCCCTACGTGTTCGAGGATTTCCGCTTCCACATGACGCTCACCGGCCGTGTCGACGAGGCGGAAGCAGGACGCGTGCACCGCGCCATCGAGGAGCATTTCGGCCCGGTGCTGGAGGAGCCGCTGGAAGTCGGCTCGCTCGCCCTTTTCCTCGAGCCGGAGCCCGGCGCGCCATTCGTCGTGCGCTCGTTCCACCAGTTCGACCTTGTCCCCGAAAGCGAAACGCAAAGAAAGACCGCCTGAACATGCCTGCCGATGTGAGTTTCCGGAATGCCCGTATCGTTCTCGCCGACGAGATCGTCGAGGGAAGCCTCGACGTCGCGGACGGCAGGATTGCAGCGTTCGATGCAGGCACAAGCTCCGTCGGCGAGGATTTCGAAGGCGACTTCCTCGTGCCGGGTCTCGTGGAACTCCACACCGATCATCTCGAAGGCCACTATGCGCCCCGCCCCGGCGTGCGCTGGAACGCCGTGGCAGCAGTTCAGGCACACGACGCGCAGATCGCCGCATCGGGCATCACCACCGTCTTCGACTGCCTGCGCATGGGCTCGGAAGGAACCGACGGCTTCGCCAAGGGCGAGATGCGGGAACTCGCCGACGCCATCGACCAGGCGCAGCGCGAGGACAGGCTGCGCGCCGAACACTTCATCCATCTGCGCTGCGAAGTCTCGACGCCGGACGTGCTGAGCGATTTCGAATCCTTCCGCGCCGAGGGACGCGTACGTCTCGCTTCGCTGATGGACCATGCGCCGGGCCAACGGCAGTTCCAGACCATGGATCAGTACGCGGTCTACTACAAGACCAAGCGCGGCCTCAGCGACGAAGCCTTCGCTCGGTACGTGGCGATGCGGCAGGAGCAGTCGGCGCGTTTCTCCGCACCGCATCGCAAGGCAATCGCCGAGCATTGCCGGGCCAACGCGGTGACGCTCGCCAGCCATGACGACGCGACGCTCGACCATGTCGGCGAGGCGCTCGAGGACGGCGTGAGGCTTGCCGAATTTCCGACGTCGCTCGATGCCGCGCGCGCATCCCACGAGGCAGGTATGAGCGTGCTGATGGGGGCGCCCAACATCGTGCGCGGCGGCTCGCATTCCGGCAACATCGCGGCGAGGGACCTCGCCGAAGCGGGCCTGCTCGACGTGCTTTCCTCCGACTACGTGCCGGCAAGCCTGCTGCATGGGGCCTTCAAGCTTGCCGAAGATGTCGAGGCGATCAGCCTGCCGCAGTCGCTTGCGCTGGTGACGCGGCGGCCGGCTGAAACCGTAGGATTGAGCGATCGCGGCGAGATCGCGCAGGGCAAGCGCGCCGACCTGCTGCGCGTACGCTGGCGCGGCGGCGTGCCGGTGGTGCGCGGCGTCTGGCGCGAGGGCAAGCGCGTCGCATGACCGGCGAACCGTTCGGCCCCGGCGTCTTCGTGCCCGTGGTGGGCCCGAGCGGCGCCGGCAAGGACTCACTCATCGCCCATGCCCGGCAGCATATCGGCGATCGCCCCGGCTTCGTGTTCGCGCGGCGCATCGTGACGCGTCCGAGCGATCCCCACGCCGAGGACCACGACACGCTGGACAGCGCGGCCTTCGCCGAAGCGGAAGCGGCCGGCGCTTTCGCCCTGGCCTGGCGGTCGCACGGTCTGTGCTACGGCATCCCGGTCGCCGTCGACGAGACGATCCGCGACGGCGGCGTGGTCGTTGCCAACGTCTCGCGCGGGATCGTCGCGGCGATACGCCGGCGCTACCGCAACACGATGCCGGTGCTCGTCACCGTCTCCAGGGACGTGCTGGCCGCACGCCTTGCGGCGCGCGGCCGGGAGACGGTCGAGGAGATCGCCAGCCGTATCCGGCGCAACGACGAGTATGGGACGCTCGACGCAGACTGCCGGGTCGTCGACAACAGCGGTGCGCTGGAACACGCCGCCGCGCGGTTCGTCCACATTATCGAGACCGCACGCGCCGCCTGACCTGGCGAGCCTGCAATGCGCCTGTCACACAACCGTGCCAGATACGTCGGTTCCTGATCCGGCTAAACGGATGCAGGCCGGATGATTGGCATTTCGGGACCGAAACGATGACTGCGATCCGCCTTGAAGAGCTGACATGCCGCTTCGGCGACACGGTGGCGGTCGACGACGTGACGCTCGAGTTTCCCGCGGGCTCGTTCACGACGCTTCTGGGTGCCTCCGGCTGCGGCAAGACAACGCTGCTGCGGTTGCTCGCCGGTTTCGAGACGCCGGATGAAGGACGCATCCTGTTCGACGACGACGCGGTCGCGGGCGGAGCCGGCTTCGTCCCCCCGGAGAAGCGGGGCGTCGGCGTGGTCTTCCAGTCCTATGCGCTGTGGCCGCATATGGACGTGACGGGCAATGTGGCCTACCCGCTGAAAACGCGCGGGCAGCCGCGCCAGACAATCGAGGCGCGCGTGCGCGAGGTGCTCGACATCGTCGGCCTCGACGGCTTTCAGGCGCGGCGCATCGACGAGCTCTCGGGCGGACAGCGCCAGCGTGTCGCGCTGGCGCGGTGTCTCGTAGCCGATTCACGTGTGATCCTGTTCGACGAACCTCTGGCCAATCTCGACATGCATCTGCGCGCCGCCATGGTCGAGGCATTCCGCGACATACATCAGCGCACCGGAGCAACGATCGTCTATGTCACCCACGACCAGGCCGAGGCGCTGGCGCTGTCAGACCGCATCGCGGTAATGAGTGCCGGCAGGATACTGCAGCTCGGCGAACCGACGCAAATCTACCGCGCGCCGGTCGACGCCCGAGTGGCCGCCTTCGTCGGGCGTGGAACGATCCTTTCGGGCAATTGTGTCGAGGCCGGAGACGGCATCGCGACCGTGGAGGTCGCCGGGTATCGCTTCAAGGCGCGGGCACGGAATTCAAAGGTGGGGACGGCCCGCATCCTGCTGCGTCCGGAAGGGCTGGTTCTCGCCGATGAAGGCATGCCGGCGACGGTTCTGTCGGCGATCTATCGCGGACCGGTATACGAAGTCCGGCTGATGCTGCCGGATGGCAGCGAGATCGTGCTCGACTGCCAAGATACACCGGCTCCGGGAGCATCGCTGCGGATCGGCGTCAGGGATGCATGGCTCATTCCGGGTCCGTAACGCTTTTTCAGCGCCAGGGCAGCACACCGGCGGGCAGGTTTTTCGCGAAACGGTCGAGCAGCGCGAGCAGCACCACGACCACGATCACGGTTGCCACGGCAATTGCCGCGGCCTGCGTGCCGAGCCCCGCTTCCTCAAGGCTGAAGAGCACGACGCCGAGCGTCTCGTTGCCGCCGGACCACAGAAGCGCGGAGACGGTGAGTTCGTTGAACGCGCTCATGAAGACGAGCAGCGCACCGGCAAAGGCGGCGGGTGCGGCCAGAGGCGCCGCGATGGTCGCAAGGCGCCGCGCCGGACCGGCGCCGGATACGGCGGCCGCCTCGTCGAGATCGGCCGGGATCTGCGCGACCGCGCTGGCGACCGGCTTCATCGCCAGCGTCAGGAATCGCATCAGATAGGCAATCAGGATGACCCAGGCAGTGGCATAGAGGCTGCCGACCAGCGGCAGCGGCCGCAGGAACAGCAGGATGCAGGCGATGGCGAGCACGATCCCCGGCAAGGCATAGGGAAGCTCGGCCAGCCCCTGCAGCAGGCGGCGGCTGCGCGACGAAAAGCGCTCCATCGCGACCGTCATCGGGATGACGCCGAGCGCCAGCACGAGAGCAGCGCCACCGGCGAAAAGGGTCGAGTTGCGGAACGCCCGCATCGTCGCGGCCTGCCTCAACAACACCTCTTCGAAGTTGGCCAGCGTCGCCGTGTGCCAGTTCAGCGGCACGCCGAATGCCGGAACCAGCGAGATGGTGACGAGGGCGAGGAGAGGAACCAGAAGCAGCACGGTGATAACCAGCCAGGCAAGAAGCGCCAGCGGCACCCGCCACCGGCCGAGACCGAGGCTGGCCGTGCGCCCGCCCGCGAAGCGTACCGCGCGCTCCCGCAGCGCCAGCGACTGGACGGCGACGCCGGCGAGCGCCAGCACGCCGATCAGCACCGAGAGGCCGGCCATCTGCGGCAGCATGCCGGGCCCGAAGCTCGACATCCGCTGGTAGATCAGTGTGGGCAGGGTGAGGTAGTTCACCGGCATGCCCAGCAGCGCGGGAATGCCGAAATTGCCGATGCCCGAGACGAAGGACAGGGCCGCGGCCGCAACGAGATAGGGGCGCAGCAGCGGTAGAACGATGGTGACGAAGGCGCGGCGGGCGCCGGCGCCGGAGGCACGCGCGGCTTCGAGCAGATCGCCCGGCACGCGCACCAGTCCCGCCCGCAATGTCACGAAGACGATCGGCGCGTGCTGCACGCCGAAGAGCAGGATGATGCCATCGCGGCCGAGCATCGGATTGGGCGTGCCGGGCACCGGCGCGAGCCCGAGCAGGTTGAGAAGCGTGCTCGACGGGCCGGCCAGGTGAAGCCAGGACAATGCGGTCACCTGCGGCGCGATGATCAGCGGCATGAGCAGCAGGAAGCCGACCGCCTTGCGGCCGGGCAGGTCGGTCATCGCCACGGCGATCGCGAAGGGCGCGCCGATCGCCAGCGCCAGCAAGGCGCCGAACGAGGCGGTGACCAGCGTGTTCCAGGTTGCCCGCAGCGAGCCCGGCCGCAGCAGGCCGTCGACGAAAGCGGCGAGGTCGAGTTCGCCGCCCGGCGCAACCGCCGTCAGCAGCAGCCGCGCCATCGGCAGCACACTCAGCACAGCAATGGCCGCGACGACGCAGAAGGCCGCGACCCGGAAACCGGATGCGGCCCGAAGGTTCGCCACGCACCCGCGCGGCGAAAGCGCGGGCGGAGCGGATGCCTCGGCGGCGGCTGCCATCGAGCGGCCCGACGCGCCTTACTGGCCCATCACCTCGGCGAACTTTTCCTTGTTCGCCATGTCGCCGGCGAGCGCGGCCGCGGCGTCATAGGTCAACACCTTGATCGCCGAGCGGTCCGGATAACCTTCCGGCAGGCCCGCATCGGCACGAGCCGGGATGTAGCCCTGCTCGACCGCGAGCTTCTGACCTTCCCCGGAAATCAGGAAGTCGACGAATGCCTTGGCCGCTTCAGGATTGGCCGCGGTGGAGAGGATCGCGACCGGCTCGGTGACGGCTGACACGCCTTCCTCGGGGAAGACGAATTCGACCGGCGCGCCCTTGGCCTTCTCGCGGATCGGCATGAAATCGACGATCATGCCGAACAGCTTGTCGCCACCGCTGACCGCCTTGAGCACGTCGCCATTGCCGCCGCCGGCCTGCGCATTGTTCTCCGCGAGCGCGGCATAGAAATCCCAGCCTTCGGAGAGATTGCCCGTAAGCGTAACCGTGTGGATCATCGCCGCACCGGAGGTCAGCGGGCTCGGCATGGCGATGAGCCCTTTCGCTTCGGGCCTGGTCAGGTCCTTCCAGCTCGCCGGCACGAAGGGTGCGTTGGTGTTGTAGACGATGCCGGTGGTGATCAGCTTGGT